>CACZPT010000017.1 GCA_902783085.1 uncultured Methanobrevibacter sp. | reverse complement strand
TAACTTATTGCTTTATCATAAGTTTGTTGTTCAAATAATTCAAATAATAATTGTTTATAAATGTTTATTTCCTCTTTTAATAGGTCAATTTCTTTTTTGACTATTTTATCTAGTTTGTATTCAGAAATTTTTTCATTTTCTTTTTTGAATTGGATTCTGAATTCGATGTTTTTTTATTTTAAAAACTTTTTAATTCGTTCGTTTATGGCTAATCGTAGGTGATATATGCAGTGTTGATGTTTAAATCCTAATTTTCTCATAACTGTATCGTATCCTGGTTTTAAGTCTGTTACAATGGCTTTTCTATCTATTGGTTTTATTGATTTGTTGATAAAATCATATGTTGTTTTAAGGTCTTCATCAGGAGCCAATAACTCTGCAACCGGTGCATTATTAACTGAATCAAATAATAAATGTCTATAATGATATCCATCATCTAATGGTTCCCATTGAACATCGTAACCATAAAAACCGGAGGGTTTAATTTCTTGATTTAAGTAATACAGATCATTTGTTATTATTTGGGCTTTTCGAACTGTTTCATGAGAGATTATGATTCCACAAAAAATTTGATATAATTCTTTCAATTTACGGAATGGATACCAACTTATTTCACGAACACTAATTGATCTTTCTTTAGTTTCATTAGAAATATTACAATAATTTTTATATTGGGTATTAAATTCTGTTTGAGAATATTTTCCACAATCTGGACAATAATATCTTTGAACTTTAGCAATATAATGTTCACCATCATCTGTTATCAAATCCCCGACATTATGTCCATGTTTTGTAACTTTATGAGAATAACAATGTTTACAAAAAGGATCAGAATAAGAAATTACACCATTTTCATCCATATCAAAGGATATATCACTTGGTTTTTCACGTTTAACCTCATAAAAAGGATTCATTAACTCAAATTGAATAGTATTATCTTTAATTTCTTCTCTAGGTTTACGTTCAACATTATTGTCACATTCAACATCAAATATATATTGGATGGAATTCATATTATTAATTGGAGATGTTTTTTTAGTCTGTTTCATAATAATAATTAAGCATCTCCACTAATATAAATTTATTGCTTATTATTTTTGATTTTATAAAGGTTTTAAAAAAATATAAAGGAATCAAGTAAAATTAAGAATATAAATAGAAAATAGATTATTTAAATATTATTTAATTTCAAAAATAAGGAATTTAATCAAAATAAAAATTTTGAAAAAATAGGGTAATTTATATATTTTTCGAAAAAATTTTCGCAAAATGAATAATATTGAAAATTTTCTGCGAAAAAATTACAAAATCAAATTACCAACTAACAAAATTACAGATACACTTAAACAATTATGATATTGGATATCTTAAAACTGCTGCAATACCACCCAAACTTTCTAATTGTTTTCCACCCTCATGCTGTGAACTTATAATCATTACTTCACCCTTCATATTTTCAACCATATCCATCAATTGGCTCAAATTATCTTTTGCAACCACATTATCCAAAACAAGTAATTTATCAACAGCACCTAAATTAATTGCATCACTTGTTTGTTTAATACCATAAGTAACTTTTGATGAATTTTTAGCAATTTCTTCTAAAAAGTTATTAACTGCACCCATTTCACTAGCCACCCTATTTTCAACAGTTAATTTCTCAACAGTACCTTTTTTTAAAACTTCATGAATGCCAACGCGTCCTCCAGATCCCGTTGATTCAATGATTGAAATTTTAGCTAAATCACTATGTTTATCTTTCAGATAATCAAAAAAGTCATTCTTATAAAAACCAGGCCCTGCAATAACAATATTCTGGATTGAATCAAATTTATTAATAGATTTTATAATAGTTTCATAGAATTTTATAATGTTTTTACCTCTGTTTTTATCCAAAATACGTTTTCCAGAAATATTTCCTTTAATAGGCCCATAATATTCAATTCCAAATTGTCTGATTAAACCCAGCACTGCAGTATCATCTTCAATGACAACAATTATTGCCGATAATTTTTTAGATGCATCGACTGCCTGATTAAGTCTATTTAAAGCCCACTTTGACCATTTAGTTTTTTTGATTGAGAGAGGTATGTTGAATTTAACCTCTAAAGTATGGTGAGAACCTAAAGGAACTAAATCTTCAGGACCCCTTGTAATAACACCAGTTAATCTTAGTTTTCCTGTGAATAAATGAAAATTCACATTTTCAACATCAATTCCAAGATAAAAAGTTTTTTTAACTCCCCTATCACTGCGTAGTTTATCGCCGGTATTATCCTGAATACGACGGGTAGTCTTAGATGAAACATTATCATTAATCTCAACGATATGGGATAAATGCCATAAATCATCCAATGTTTCTGGAATAACTTCAATAATTTCCTCTTTTGTATCCTGTTCAACAATTTTCATCGTATTATAAATATATTCTCTTTTTTATATAAAGCATAGGATTTATATATTTACTTATTACAAAAGTTAATATGATTAGAAATGAATTTGAATAGCAAATATATACAATATTATCCGTTTATTATATTTTTCATACTATTGTTAGTAATTCATTTTATATTACCTTCTATTGAAGATGATTTGATTTATTCATCATTTTTAAATCAAAATTCAGATATATCTTCATATATTAACAATTACTACTTGCCACATATTCATGGTTGGAGTTCAAGGTATTTTACTGATTTACTAACCCCAATTATGGCAACATATACTGTAATTTGGAACGTTATTGATTCTGTTTTATTTACATTAATGGCTTTGCTGATTCCAAAATTATTAGTTAAAAACTTTAATGATTTTGATTTGAAAAATAAAAGTAAATTTAACATTATTGCAATTATAATAACAGTATTGTTTGGAATTAGTAATTATTGTGCTTTAAGAAGTGCGGGTTATGTTGCAACTACACTAAACTATACCTGGCCGTTTATCTTTGGAATTATCAATATTTATCTGGTTAAAACTTATATTTTTGATAAAAAAAGATTGGATGGTCTTAAAAAATGGATTTGTTATTTAGCAATTATTTTTTCACTTGCATTTGCAGTGAATATGGAAATATGTGCTATTTTGGTATTTGGCATGTATTTATATTTAATTTATGAATACTGTTATCGAAAATCACAATACACATTTTTAAAATTACCTAAAAGCTTATGGCTTTTAATCGCAATGATAATATGTGCTTTACTTTTCCATAAATTTAATCCTGGAAATGATTATAGGTATCATTATGAAATAGCTAATTGGGTTGGAAACTACTCTGAGGTAACTTTAATTAATAAAATCGATTTAGCTACAACATCCCTATATGTTATGATGTTAACAACTGTTGATTTAATCTTATTTGTCTTTTTTGGATTACTTGGAATATATTCATATAAAATAAATAAAAAGAAAAGCAGTTTGATTGTTTTTATACCTGCAATCATATTGATTCTAGCCTATATTAAACTTGGATTTGATGGGTTTAATGCATTGTCGCTAGCTCAGAATTTTGCTCCGAACGGTTTGATATCACACGGACTAGACTTAAAAGTAATATTAATTATTATAAGTTATATAGTAATGATTTTAACAGCATTATATGGTCTATACATAATTAATAAACATGGAAATAGTAAAATAATGCCCTTATTGATTTGGATTATTATTTTAGCATTTGTAAGTCAAAGTGTTGTTGGATTTGCACCATCTGCTCAAATTTGGTATTTCCCACTACATAAATATCCTGGAAGATGGTGGTTATTATTTAATGGAATGATAAGTTTCGCATCAGCTATTCTAATATATGAAATATTAAAACGAAAATAAGCTTTTTATTAAGCATGACTCTAAAAGCTTTTTGCATGTATGAGATTTTTGGTGCAGCAAATGCTTTTTTGTTTATTTTTAAATATTGATGTGCATTCATATGCAGTATTAATGAACACATAAGTCGACGATGGATAGTTTATACTCGAAAAAGGATAATAAACCAAGAATAATTTTACTAAATGATAAAAACATTAAGTAATAGACTATAAATTTATATATGCAAGATATGTTAAAGTTAATAAATATGAAAATTGGAATAATTGGTGGAAGTGACGGTTTAGGAAAAACCCTCATTTATTATTTTAGAGATGAATTTGATGTTACAATAACTGCAAGAGACCATAAAAAGGGAAGAAATGTTGCTAGTGAAGCTAATGTCGGATATATTGAATCAAATAAAGAATTAGCTAGTATAAGTGATATTTTAATAATATCTGTTCCAATTAACCATACTACGGATGTTATAAAAGAAGTAGCTCCTTTCATGAAAAAAGACTCATTAATGATTGATGTGACTTCAGTTAAGGAAGAGCCTCTAAAAGCAATGGAAGAATCTCTAGATAAAAACGTTGAATTTATACCTACACATCCAATTTTCGGACCTAGAACAACAGAGCTTGACAATCAAGTAATTGTGTTAACCCCAACAGATAAAGGTAAGTGGTATGATAAAGTCTATAATTACTTATCCAGTAAAAATATGAGAATTATAGAAACAACTGCCGAACATCATGATTATATGATGAGTGTAGTTCAAGTTTTAACTCATTTTTCATTTATTTCAACAGCTTCAGCAATGGAGAAATTGAAAGTTAATATAACGGAAACTGAAGATTATGAAAGTCCAATTTATAATTTAATGATTGATATGATTGCTCGTATTGTATCACAAAATCCATATTTAACATATTATATCCAGTCTATGAATAACAATGGTGAAAATATCAGAAATGCGTTTAGTGAAGCTGTTCTTGAGCTTAGAGATGCAATCAACAATGAAGATAGTGATAAATTTGTTGAAATTGCAATAAAAGCAACCAAAAATATGGGTGATATTCAAAATGCTTTAGGTAGAAGTGATAAAGCGATTACTGGACTAAATCATGAGATAAATATATTATATGATTCTATTGGAGAGGAAATCGGCCTTGAACATATTTATTCAGGCAAAGTTCATGTTGGCATTTTAGAAAAAGTAGTTGATGCTAAAACAGCTATTTTGGATAATGAAACTAATCTTAGAATAGCTAATATTAAAGTTTTAACCCCTGAAGAGTTATATCAATGGAAAGTAGATAATTATTATAAAAAAGAATCTCATATCAGCTGTGTTTTTAGTGAAAATGTTATTCCAAATATTATTGTTGAAACCTTAGAAAAGATTGATAATATTATTGAAGTTAGATTAACTGACATTTATCAGGGTCCTCAGATTGCTGATGGTTATAAGAGTCTAACTTTTAAAATTAATGCTATTTCTAAAGATGCGATTAATGATGTTGAGAAAGTTTTAACTGGTTTTGGTGGAACCATACGTTAAGGATTTAATAGAAAAATTTTGTTCGTTTTTAGACGAACGAATATTAAAGTAATAAAAAGTTATTAAATTTTTAAATTAAATATAGCTAGCTAAAATTACTTAAAAAAAAATAAAAATTAATAAAAAAATAATTGTTTTTTAAAATAATAATATAAAATTAAAATAAATAAAAATAACAGATTTTAAGGAAGTTTTGAAAAACTTTCAAAACCGAAACATTTATATAGTAAAACATACACAGTTATACTTGTCAAGTAAAGTGACATGCTTAAAACAAGCAAAAAAATTATTATCATTATAATTAAATTATTTCCAACGGAGATGATATCTATGACTCAAAAAGAAAAAATCCTAAAAGTTGCAGAAGCACTCTCACAAAGAGAAATAGGCCAAGGTATCGCAAGAATAGATCCTAATGTCATGAGCGAATTAGGACTAAACGAAAAAGACCTAATTGAAATAAACGGAGAGAAAAAAACTGCAGCAATTGTATTACCTTCACAAACCGACATCGGTCTTGGAGTAATAAGAATTGATGGACTAGTTCGTAAAAACTCCGGAGCAACAATCGGTGGAGAAGTAACTATTAAAAAAGCTAAAGCCATAGAAGCTAAAAAAGTAGTTTTAGCACCAACTGAAGATAACATTCGAGTACAAGGAGATGTACGTGGATTATTTATGAACAAAGTCATGATGCAAGGAGATTTGATTGGATCTCAAATAAGAGCCCCAAGATCAAATATGGGATTTAACAGCATATTTGATGAACTAATGGACTTTAGCCCAATGAAAGAAATAAGATTCGCAGTAGTATCCACTCATCCTGGAGGAATTGTAGTTGTTGGACAAAATACCGAAGTAGAACTTCACGAAAATCCAGTAGACGTATCCAAAATCGAAGGTGTAACTAACTTAGTAGATGTAAGCTATGAAGATATAGGCGGTCTTAAAGAAGAAGTTAAAAAAGTAAGAGAAATGATTGAAATTCCTCTTAAAAGACCAGAATTATTTGAAAAATTAGGTATTGCACCACCAAAAGGAGTATTAATGCACGGACCACCAGGAACAGGAAAAACATTACTAGCAAAAGCCGTAGCTAGTGAAAGTGATGCTCATTTCATCGCAATAAATGGTCCAGAAATCATGAGCAAATACGTTGGAGGTTCAGAAGAAAACCTAAGAGAATTCTTTGAAGAAGCAGAAGCAAACTCCCCATCAATCATATTCATTGATGAATTAGATGCAATTGCTCCAAAAAGAGAAGAAACAAATGGTGAAGTCGAAAGAAGAACAGTAGCACAACTTCTAACATTAATGGATGGTCTTAAATCAAGAGGACAAGTCGTAGTGATTGGTGCAACAAACAGACCAGACTCACTTGATCCAGCACTTAGAAGGCCAGGAAGATTTGACCGTGAAATTGAAATCGGTGTTCCAGATGCAGATGAAAGACAAGAAGTATTAGAAATTCACACAAGAAACATGCCCATAGCTGAAGATGTTGATTTGAAAAAACTTGCAAATACCACACACGGATTTGTAGGAGCAGATTTAGAATCATTATGTAAAGAAGCAGCAATGAGAGTAGTCAGAAGGATTTTACCAGACATTAAAAGTGATGAAGAAATTCCAGAAGAAGTTCTTAAAAAAATCATTGTAACAAAAGACGATTTTAAATCCGCTTTAAAAGAAATTCAACCTTCCGCATTAAGAGAAGTTCTCATACAAGTTCCAGATGTTAAATGGGATGATGTAGGTGGTCTTGACGATGCAAAACAAGAATTGCAGGAAGCTGTTGAATGGCCATTAAAATATCCTGAAACTTTCCAAAGATTAGGCGTAAGACCTCCTAAAGGAACCCTACTCTATGGAGTGCCAGGTACGGGAAAAACATTACTTGCAAAGGCTGTAGCAAGTGAAAGTGAAGCAAACTTCATCTCAATTAAAGGACCAGAACTCCTATCAAAATGGGTTGGAGAATCAGAAAAAGGAATCAGAGAAGTATTTAGAAAAGCAAAACAGACTGCCCCAACAGTAATCTTTTTCGATGAAATCGATTCCATTGCAAGTACACGTAGCGGAAACGATGGAGATAGTGGCGTGACAAAAAGAGTTGTGAATCAACTCTTAACAGAAATGGATGGTTTAGAAGAGCTTGAAGATGTAGCAATTATTGCAGCAACAAATAGACCAGATATTATAGACCCTGGTTTAATGAGACCTGGAAGATTCGACAGACACATTAAAGTCGATGTTCCATCTGAAGAAGCAAGAATTGCAATTTTTGAAGTTCACACTAAAGGAATGCCATTAGCAAAAGACGTCAACCTCAAAAAATTAGCTAAAAGCACTGAAGGATATGTTGGAGCAGATATCGAAGCCGTATGTCGTGAAGCAGCAATGCTCACATTAAGAAATGATTTAAAAGCTTGTGAAATTCCAAACAAATATTTCAAAGAAGCTATAGAAAAAGTAAAACCTGGAAACAACCAGGAAGAACAGTTAGTCCAATATATGTAAGGAAGAAACCCCAATTTCTTCCTTCCCTCCTCTTTTTTTGATAATAATCCCATTAAACACTATTTTTTAATAAATTAAGTTATTAACTAAATTATTTAAATTGAAATTAACTAAATCAAAATATATATTGTAAAAAAATATAATATAATCTGTTTAATTGTCCTAATAGCAATTTTATCCGCAACAAAATATACAGTTAATTTTGAAACTACAAACTCAACTAACACAAACACCCCCAATAATAACATATCAAACATAACTATAGATGAATATCTAACCGTATTCATCTATTTTATTTTTTTTTCTGATTTCAAATGATTTAAATTTCACCATATGCCATGATTAACTTGTTATTTGAATTAAATTGCCATCATCTTTTGTGATTCAATGTTATATATTATTATATTCAATTGCATACAGAGCAATATTGTGAAGATAACATAGGAAATATTATAGTATTTCTCTTAAAGTTTTTACCATTTGAGTTTGTAGTTTTTTGTATGATTTGAGTTTTTTTGATGTGGAAATAGTTATCTTGTGCTCTTGGTTTGTTTTTAAATATGTTGTATAACAGTATTTTTTATTATCGGGTTTTAGGTTATTTACATTTTTTTGGTGGATTCTAAAATTAATGGAATTATTGTGGGTGG
>CACZPT010000016.1 GCA_902783085.1 uncultured Methanobrevibacter sp. | reverse complement strand
TTGCAACATTAACAGCTAAAGTTAAAGCAATATTACTTTTACCGGAACTTGGAGGGCCAAAAATTTGGGTGATTGTGCCTTTTTCAAAACCTCCATCCAATAATTTATCAATACTTGAGTTAGTAGGAATCTTTTGATTATCCTCATAATTAGCTAATACTTTCATAAAATACTATCTGTTTTTACTAAAATATAAATGTTGAAAAAAACTATTTAAATGAATTACCTTTTTGAAAAACAGCACAACCAATATATCAATATGAATTAAATTTAGAAAATTTAATGACAAGTGAAAAAAGAAGCTATAAAACACATATTAAAAGCCAATAATCATTTAAATTGTCAGTTTATCAAATCAGAAAAATTTCGGATAAATCCAACTATGCTTCCCTTAAACACATATTTGTTAGACCATTAAATCAATAGCCAACAACAAGTAATATCCTGCTAAAAACATATAAGATATAGCAAGCACCATACTTTCTGCAGTCATTTGCAAAACCTCCAAATGAATAGGAGTGTTTTTAGTATAACAATTTTTATCAAATTTCATAAAAACACCGAATTTTTATTTTATTTATATTAGTGTTTTAGAAATGAATATTTTCCCTTTAAACTATATATCCTTTATTAATTTTAAAAATAAAAATTGTTTTCAATGTATAATATTGTTTGAGAATAAAATATTGATTTAATCAAATAATTGAGCTAGTAAAAACATTTATATATGAAGATAATAATAATATTATCTAACATCATTTGATGTTAGTGGTCATTTTCAGACCCCGAATTTTTAGTATTTGGATAAGGATGCGTCAAAATTTGTTAATCAAATTTGTCCTTATTCAAAATAAGTTTATTTATATTTAAAATAATTAAATCTATTTTTAAGTACAATATATATTAAATAATTACCTTCTTACAAAATTAGGTTCCTTTGTTGTCAAATCAACTATTGTAGAGGCTTTATTCTGTTTTAATTCACCAACATCAATTACCAAATCGACTTCACAACCTAACTGGTCTAAAATATCTGAAGGGTTGGATAAAACTTCCATGTCTGATAAATTTGCGCTAGTGGTTGTTATTGGAAATAAACTAGCTAATCTGCAAGCTATCTCATTTTCAGGTACTCTAACTCCAACATGAACAGAACCGCTTGTTACAACTCTTGGAACAATCGGGGATTTTTTTAAAATAAATGTATAAGGTCCAGGCAAATACTTTTCTAAAACCTTCTTTTGGTGAATGGATATTGTAGATACGACAGAAATTGCATCAGTATTTGAAACTAAAATTGATAGTGGCTTTAGTAAACTTCTTTGTTTAATATTAAAGACATTCCTAACTGCTTTATTATCAAAAATATTGGCGCCTAAACCATAAACTGTATCAGTAGGATATAATACGACCCCACCACCTGCCAATACATCTATAGCTTTATTAATTACTTTTTCATCCACCATATCATTGTTAGTTTTTAATATTTCCATTAAAATTAATATATGATAAATTCTTTATATATAAATTATGCTTGAAAGTTTAAGACCATTATTAACAAAAATATTAAACCCGATTGCCCGAAATTTGAATGTTAATCCAAATATCGTTACTGTGATTTCTCCATTTATTTCATTACTTGCATGTTTTTGCTTTTCAAATAAGCTACTGATTGCAGGTGCGGTAGCTATTTTACTTTCAGGATTTTTAGATGTTGTTGATGGTGCTGTTGCTAGATTTCACAACCGAGCATCCAAGTTTGGAGCTTTTCTAGACTCAACAATGGATAGGATTGCAGATGCTTTAATCTATATTGGTCTTGTTTTTGGTGGTTATTGTGATTGGCTTTGTGGTATTTTACTGGTTCATTCTGCAATTATGGTAAGTTATGTAAGGTCAAGAGCCGAATCCCAAGGGGTTGATTGTAGTGTGGGAATAGCTGAAAGGGCTGTTCGTTTAATTATAGTAATGGTTGGAGCTGTTGTAGGTTATCTAAGTAATCCTATTAACTTTACATATATACTTTATATTTTGATTATTTTATCATATATTACTGTCGGACAAAGGATTTATCACGTTTGGAGGGCTTTAAGATGAGTGATTTGGAAAGTGCAGAAAAAATAGCTAAAGATATTAAAAAATTAGAGAGAAATCTCAATCAGGTTGCACACATTGAATTTAGCGGAAAAGAAAAAGAAGTTTATGATAGAGCAGTTGATTATTGGAATGATTCTAAATATTATCTTGAAAAAAAGGATATGCGGACTGCTTTTGGTTGTATTGAATATTCACATGGTCTACTTGATGCTTTAAGGATAATTCATGATACAATTGACGATTATTAAAAAAAAAGTTAAAATATGGAGTTTTCTACTCCACATTAATTTTATCTTCTAAAAGTGAATCATCACCGGCATTAACTAATTTACCATCTAAAACTTCAATAGTTCTATCGGCCAGTTTAGCTACATCCATATCATGAGTAACAACTATTAATGTTACATGTTCATGTTTGTGTAAATCAATTAATTGCTTAAGAATTTTAGTACTTGTCTTTGAATCTAGTGATCCTGTTGGTTCATCGGCCAATATTATTGAAGGATTGTTGGCAAGTGATCTGGCAATAGCCACCCTTTGTCTTTCACCACCAGATAATTTTGATGGTTTAAGAGATGCCTTATCCTTAAGGTCGACAATGTCAAGCAACTCCAATGCCCGAGACCTCATCTCACTATTAGACATTTTTGAAGTAAACATTGGAATTTCAATGTTTTCAACAACAGACAAGTTAGGAATCAAATTATGAAGCTGGAAAACAAATCCTATCTTTTGAGATCGAAATTCATTTAGCTTTTTATTGCTCAACAAATCATAACCCGCTACTTTGATACTGCCCTTATCAGGTAAATCTAATGCCCCAAGCATATTAAGTAACGTTGACTTTCCAGAACCAGATGGACCGATAATAGAGACAAATTCACCTTCTTTTATTGTTAAATCAATACCATTTAATGCTTTTATATTACCATTTTCATAGCTTTTATATAAACCATTAATCTCAACTATATTTGACATTATCCCACCTCATTCATACCTTAAAGCCTCAGTAGGAGGCAATTTAACAGCTTTAAGAGCCGGATAAATTCCACCAACAATACCAACAATTATTGCAATTAAAAATGCCTGAATAAATATTTTAGCCGTAAATACTGGTGTTAAACCCATCATCGGCACTAAAGCATAAGTTGCAACAACACCAATAATTGAACCAATAATCGCCGAAACAATTGTAATAACAAGAGATTCACCAACAATCATAGTTAAAATCTTTTTATTAGACCATCCAACAGCTTTTAGAACACCAATCTCACGAGTTCTCTCAAATACAGACATTAACATCGTATTAATAATACCCAATCCACCAACAACAATAGCTAAAAGCGAAATACCCCATGAAGCCGCTTCAAGAGTATTTAACATAGTACCCATTTGCTCCATTTCCATAACTGAAGTAATTGTAGTAATATTATCACCATACAACTCATCAATCCTATCAGCGACTGATTGAGGATCCACACCTTTTTTAACCTTAACATAAATATTACTAATACTGTCACTATCATCCATTAACTCCCCAACTTTAGAAATTGAAGTAAATACTCCACCAGCCATATTCTGGTCCCCAGTTTCATAAATACCCACAACTTCAAATTCTTCATTTTTAATGAGGATATTATCTCCAACTGAAATATTGTTATCGTTAGCGTAAACTTCACCCAAAATAACTTCAGAAGAATTATCTCTAAACATTCTACCATCAGTTAATGAAATATCAGCCAAATCAGTTCCATTTGGATCTATACCAATCAGAGTATTCATATAATCATCACCAATCGGCACTAAAACAACATAAATTGCATAAGCCTCATCAACACCGCTCACATTTGCAATAGTATCAGTCCAATTAGCACTTATAGTATTCGTACCATATGCAGAGTCCCCGGTTTCTGTACCAGAAATAGAAAAGTCAGCACCCCCAGCATGGATTGTATCTTCAAAGGTTGAAACTAAACCCTGTGTGATTCCACCAAGAGCAACAATAACTATAATACCAATACATATACCAACTATGGATAAAATAGCACTGTTTTTTCTCCTAAATGGATTTTTAATAATAAACTTTAAAAATGACATAATACTACATTAGATTAGGAGCATATAAATAAGTATTCATAAAATTTAGTATGATGCAAAAATCCGGTGTTAACATGCATGAAAAAGCAACATTAATTGAAAATATAGATAAAATTCACACCACCGAAATGGGTGTTAAAAGAATTCAAAAAAATTTAGAAATAACCGAAGAACCTGTTAGTCATTGTATTTTAAAACTTAAAAAAGAAGATTCCAAAGTTACCAAAAAAGGCAAAAACTATTATGTAGAAGTTGACGAATGCATAATTACTATAAATTCCAGTAGTTTTACAATAATAACTGCACATAAAAAGTGAATTCATCCAACAATATTACATTTAATCAAATATAATAAATCTTATCCAAAAAAAATAACTTCTGAAAAAGCTTAAGAGTACATAAACAGTAAAATAAAAAGAATCTAAAATTTATAAAATTTACTTTTGGCAACACAATAATGTCAAAAAAAAAATATTTTTCGAATACGGGGTAATTATATTTAATTTTATTCCAACAAAACTACTCACGTAAGTTTATAAGAGTTTAATCCGCTAATTTTTAGTTGTATAATGCCATTGCATATTTTAACTGTTTAAAATATTAATTGGCAAATTATGTGTTCCTTTATACTCACACCAAATATGTTTAAAAACAATTCTAGTTATTATTTGATTTATTTGTTATTATTCATTGTTGATTTGTTAATAAATAACATCTATGCTTTTATATTTAAAAATAAATTATTCAACATTAATATAACTTTTTACCTCAGACAAAGGAATATCTAACCTGTTAACAATTTCTTCAGGAGACATGCTTTCAGA
>CACZPT010000015.1 GCA_902783085.1 uncultured Methanobrevibacter sp. | reverse complement strand
TATCGATGATGAAACACTTAATTTTATACAAAGATCAAAGTACAGACAAAATGTTCTTAAATCATTAGAAGATGATGTGCTCATGCCAAAACAATAGCTGAACGTGCAGAAATAAAAGTAAATCACGTGAGCAAAGTATTAAGTGAATTGAAAAGTAAGGAATTAATAGAACTGGTAAATCCTGAAGCACGTAAGGGAAGGCTTTATAGATTAACTGATGATGGTGATGAAATAATTGATAAATTATAACAACACTTTTTCATGATTCTTTTTTTAACAATTTAATATCAATATTATTTATACATTGAAAAATATAATTATCCTTATAGAATTGTTATTGTATAAGGGGTTGGTTTTTATTTCATTTTATAATGAAGATGCATATGAAGAAACTATAATCAGCATTTTTAAAGGTTTGGGTTATAATTATTATTGTGGTTATGATATTGAAAGAGATTACCATAGTCCACTATTTTTCAATGATTTGGATAATATATATTCAATTAATAAAGATTTAAGCAGTGCAGCTATTAAAAATGCTATTAAAAATGTGCAAAATTTTGACATTGGTAGTGTTAAAGAAAAAAATCAACGTTTTACTGATTATTTACAAAATGGGATGGCTATAAATTACTGGGAAGATGGTGAAGAAAAATCTACTTTAGTAAAATTAGTAGATTGGGAAAATTTTGAAAATAACACATTCACTATCATCAATCAATGGACCATAGTTGAAAAAGAAACTAAACGTCCTGATATTGTAGTGTTTCTTAATGGATTTCCAGTTGTTGTAATAGAACTTAAATCTCCTGCAAGAGAAGATGCAGATGTATCTGAAGCTTACAATCAATTGCAAAAATATATTCAAGTAATTCCTTCCCTTTTTAATTATAATTCTTTTTGTGTTATGAGCGATATGGCAATAACTAAAGCTGGAACTATTACGTCTCCTGAAGATCGTTTTATGGAATGGAAATCAACAGATGGAAGTTATGAAACAACACAATGGGCTGATTATCATACTTTTTTTGAAGGAATGTTTGATAAAAATAGATTTTTAGACATATTAAAGAATTTTGTTTTATTTTCAAAAGATGGAAAAGACAGTTTTAAGATATTAGGTGCATACCACCAATATTTTGCGGTTAATAAAGCAGTTGATTCAACTTTAGAAGCAATTAAAACAGATGGTAAAGCAGGAGTCTTTTGGCATACTCAAGGAAGTGGAAAAAGTTTATCCATGGTATTTTATACAAAAATATTACAACAAATACTTGATAGTCCAACCTTTGTTGTAGTAACTGATAGAAATGATTTAGATCAGCAATTATTTACACAATTTGCAAGATGTTCTGATTTCCTTAGACAAGATCCTATTCAAGCTGAAAGTAGAAAACATTTAACTGAATTATTAAATGACCATAAGGCTAATGGTATATTTTTCACAACAATGCAAAAATTTGAAGAATCAACAGATGTTTTAACTAATCGAAGAGATGTCATTGTAATATCTGATGAAGCACATCGTAGCCAATATGGGCTTGAAGAAACAGTAGATGTTAAAACAGGTAGAATTAAAATAGGTGCAGCAAGAAGAATACGTAATGCTTTGCCTAATGCTACATATATTGGTTTTACAGGAACACCAATATCCAAAGTGGATAAAAGCACACGTGAAGTATTTGGAAACTATATTGATATTTATGATATGACTCAATCAGTAGAAGATGGTGCAACTGTACCAATACATTATGAAAGCCGTGTTGCAAAAATTGGTTTAGATGATGAGGTTTTAGCTGATATAGATAAAAGATATGAAGAATTAGCAGATGAAGCAGAAGAATATGCAATACAAAAAAGCAAAAAACAGCTTAGTAAAATGGAAATTCTATTAGGAGATTCTGTAGTTTTAAATGACGTCTGTAATGACATTATAAAACACTATGAAGATAATCGCCAATATGAATTATCAGGAAAAGCAATGATTGTGGCATATTCAAGACCAGTTGCAATTAACATGTATAAAAAAATACTTGAAATTCGACCAGATTGGACTGAAAAAGTTAAAGTGGTAATGAGTGGGGATAATAAAGATCCTAAAGAATGGCAAGAAATAGTAGGAACTGATTCTTATAAAAAAGATCTTGAACGTAAATTTAAAGATGATGATGATCCAATGAAGATAGCTATAGTTGTTGATATGTGGCTCACTGGTTTTGATGTTCCTTCACTTGCAACAATGTATATCTATAAACTAATGAAAGGACATAACTTAATGCAGGCTATTGCAAGGGTAAATCGGGTATTTGAAGGCAAAGCTGGAGGTTTAATTGTTGATTACATTGGAATCGCATCAGCATTAAGAAAGGCCATGAGTGAATATACTGATAGAGATAATAAAAACTATGGTGATATGGATATTTCTAAAAAAGCTTATCCTAAATTCCACAAACATCTTGCGGACTGTGAAGAATTATTGAAAGATTTTGGTTATGAATATAAAGAATTTTTTGGAGAAGATAACACTAAACGTTCTAAAATGATATCTTGTGCTGTGAATTATTTACAAAAACCAGTAAATGAAGATAAGAAAAAAGAGTTCCTTAAAATTGCTGCATTATTAAAAAGAGCATTATCTTTATGTAGAAGTAAAGCTACTTATTTTGAAAGACTGGAGGCAGCATTTTTTGAATCAGTTAGGTCTGTATTAGTTAAACTTGAACCAAAAGATGGAGAATTATCTGTTACAGAAATTAATAAACAAATTTCTGAAATGTTGCATCAATCTATTAAAAGTGAAGGAATAATAAATGTAATAGATATTGGTCAGGAAGTATCATTATTCGATTCAGAATTTTTAGAAAAAGTAGCAGCAATGAAAGAAGAAGATTTGGCAATTAAAATATTAGAAAATTTACTAAATGAAAAAATCAGAACATATGCAAGAACAGATTTGGTTAAATCAGAAGAATTTTCTGAAATGTTTAGAAGAATTAAAGATAAATATATAAGAATAGGTATTACTAATGCTGAAGTAATCAAAGAATTAATTGAATTAGCAAAACAAATAAGACAAGATTATGAGGACGGAAATGATTTGGGTTTAACAAATGAAGAACTGGCATTTTATCATGCAATTTCACTTCCAGAAAATATTCATGACTTTTATGATGACAAAACATTGATAATTATCACACAAGAACTTACAGAATCACTTAGGGCCAGCCGTACAATAGACTGGCAATATAAAGAAAAAGCAAGAGCAAATATGAGAAGAACTGTTAAAAGATTACTTAAAAAATATGATTACCCTCCAAAAGAAATGCAAAATGCTTTAAATAAAGTGTTAGCCCAATGTGAATTATGGGTGGATGAATCTGCATAATAATATGGTGAAAACTATGGTAAAAGAAAATACAGCTGAAATTGGTTTTGAAAAAGAAATATGGGAAGCAGCAAATGAATTAAGAGGTTCAATGGATGCAGCAGAATATAAACATGTAGTTTTAGGTTTAATCTTCTTAAAATACTTATCGGATAAATTTGAAGAAAGATACCAAGAACTTGTTGATGAAGGAGATGGATTTGAAGAAGATAAAGATGAATACACTGCAGAAGGCATATTTTTTGTTCCTCCAGAAGCACGTTGGGAAGTTATTTCAGCAAAAGCACATGAACCTGACAATGGAAAAACAATTGATGAAGCAATGCTAGCAATTGAAAAGAAAAATGACTCATTAAAAGGCATATTGCCAAAAACATTTTCAAAACCTGAATTAGATAAGAAAAAACTTGGAGCAGTTATAGATTTATTCACTAACATTAAAATGTCTACTCATGGGGATAAACAAGACATTTTAGGCAGAACATATGAATATTGTTTAAGTATGTTTGCAGAAACAGAAGGTAAAAAGGCAGGAGAATTTTATACTCCCGCATGTGTAGTAAAAACATTAGTTTCAGTTTTAAAACCTTTTGATGGAAGAGTTTATGACCCATGTTGCGGATCTGGTGGAATGTTTGTTCAATCAAAGAATTTTGTAGATAAACATCAGGGAAATATTGATGATTTATCTGTATATGGTCAAGAATCTAATCCAACAACATGGAAAATGGCAAAAATGAACCTTGCAATAAGAGGAATAGAAGCAAACCTTGGAGAACACCAAGCAGATACATTCCTCAATGATTTACATGATGGAACAAGAGCAGACTATGTACTAGCAAATCCACCATTCAATCTTAAAAAATGGGGTCAAGAACAATTAACACAAGATAAAAGATGGAAATATGGGCTTCCTCCAAAAAATAATGCAAATTTCGCATGGATGCAACACATGATATATCACTTATCTGAAAGAGGAAAAATAGGTTTAGTATTAGCAAATGGTTCATTATCTTCAACAACTGGTGGTGAAGGCAAAATAAGACAAGCCATAGTCGAAGATGACTTAGTAGAATGTATTGTAGCATTACCTACACAATTATTCTATACTACTGGAATACCTGTATGTTTATGGTTCCTAAATAAAAACAAAAAACAAAAAGGTAAAACTTTATTCATTGATGCACGTGAAATGGGAACAATGGTATCAAGGAAACTACGTGAACTAACTGATGAAGACATAGATGTAATAGCCGATACATTTTCTGATTTTGAAGATGGAGTTTTAGAAGATGAAAAAGGATTCTGCAAAGTTAGTGATTTAGAAGAAATTAAAAAACATGATTTCATATTGACTCCTGGACGTTATGTAGGATTTAAGCCAGAAGAAGATGATGGAATTCCATTTGAAGAAAAAATGAAAACATTAACCTCCGAATTAGATAAACTCTTTAAAGAATCTAATGAACTTGAAGCAAAAATACGTCAAAGTTTAAAATAGCATTGCCAAAAGATTTATCGGAACTAAAAAATATTTCTGAAAG
>CACZPT010000014.1 GCA_902783085.1 uncultured Methanobrevibacter sp. | reverse complement strand
GGAATATCACGACCGTAAATATCTTTATTCCTCCAATCAATCATGGTACTTAAACCTTTATCGTGAATAGTGTATGTAATTGGAGCACCAACTCTAGTACGTTTATCTCTTTGTTCATGGTCAAAAGCCCTCCATTCAGGACCCATATCAACTAAATTTTCATCGATAACTAAACCGCAATGGGAACAAACAACTTCGGCTCTTTCATAGTCACCAATCAATTCAGTGGAACCACATTCTGGACAAACAGCTTGTTTATTATTAGAAGCGTCATTTTCCCTTCCTTTATCTGATCTTCTCCTTCTGCGAGTGGGAGCTTTATTTACTTCTTCTGTCGTGCTTTCATCCTCCTTTTTCGAGACTTTTTAGGTTTTGGTCTAGATACAAAAAGTTTTTCACCCACGTTTTTTCTAATTTCATCCAAATTCGCAGATTTAAATAAGCGAATTGAGACATATGGGCGTTTAGTAGGTCCAAAAACATAACTAACTTTCCCTATTTTGTTATTATTACTATCAAAAACAATGCCTCCAGCACTTGGAGTATTAGGAGATCTAGCTATTAATTTACCTGAATTCGCAATATGCAAACTATTTCCTAAAAATTTCATAAAAATCAAAAACTTAAAATTGTATCGGATATATATTAGAAGTAACTAATATATAAATGTATCGATAGCTTTATATATAACAAATATATGTTATTTAAATAATTTTATATTTAATCCAAACCGACAATCTGAGATAATGATTTACCTGAATTAATTAAATTGATGATATTTTGTTCTTTAATCTTAATCTTTAAAGTCTCCAACATGACCTCTTTAAAGAATTGTTTTGGAATAATAACCACACCAGTTTCATCACCAAATATGAAATCTCCCGGCGAAATTTTCATGCCTTCAATATTTAAATCAATACCAATATCCCCTAAACCCAAAGGTTTACCTGCATTAGGTGCATATCCGTATGCAAAAATAGGATAATCCATAGTTAAAATAGCATCCAAATCCCTAACAGATCCATAAACAACAGTTGCTTTTATTCCATTATTTTTAGCACAAACAGAAGCAAGTTCTCCCCAAATAGAAGCATCCATATCACTAACTTCAACGAATAACACATCCCCCCATGATGCTTTATCAATAGCTATGGTTATTGTTCCCCAATCATCACTATCCGTTTTAGAAGTAAATATTCTACCCCACACTTTCAAATTATTAATAGATTTGATTTTAGAGATAACACCAGATCTATGTGCAATTTCATTAAAAGCATCTGAAATTTGGCAACTTGATACTTGATTAAGTAATGAATTTAAATTAATAAAATTATCATAATTATCACCAAAATAATTTAAATCATCAATAGAAATATTATCTAACTTTATTTCATCAAAATTAATTTGTTTATTTAAATCTTTTTTATTAAGTAAATCCCTAGGATTTATTGACATTAAATCACAACCATATAAGAAAAATCAATTCAATTATAAATTATATTAAATATCAAATAAAAATTTTTTCATAAACAAGATTTTATATATAAGTTTATCCATAATTATCTATGTGAAGTATTGAAAAATACTAATCAATATTATATACTTATAGAGTTTAATTACATTCATTATTATTTAATTATTAAAAAAATAAAGGAGAAAATTTAATTTATTAGATGATTTAAAAAAATTGATAAAATAAAAACAGATAATACCAAATTATAATCTATATAATTAAATTTTCACGTATTTGTAACTCTTTTTAGCGTATAATAGGTCTATTGACTGAAAACATGTTTATCGTATAATTTATGAAAATTTTATTAGTAAAACATAAATTAGCCCGATTAAATTAAGCTTAGGAGGCTTAAAAATGGGAAAAGGTGAAGAATTAACTACAACAAAATATTTAATTCATGCTCAAATTAATGCTAATGGAATCGTTGAAAAACCTGATGTTGTTGGAGCTGTTTTTGGACAAACTGAAGGTTTATTAAGTAACGACTTAGATTTAAGAGAGCTTCAAAGAACTGGAAGAATTGGAAGAATTCAAGTTAACATTCATTCCAATAGTGGAAGAGCTAAAGGTGATATCATAATCCCTTCAAGCTTAGACAGAGTTGAAACCGCCATTTTAGCTGCATCCTTAGAGACCATTAACCGTGTAGGTCCTTGTGAAGCCGAAATTCAAACTTTAAAAGTTGAAGATGTTCGTGCTGTAAAAAGAGAACAAGTTGTAAATCGTGCAAAAGAGATTTACAAAAACATGGTTGAAACTGTAGGTCCAGCTAGTATGAAAATGATTGAAGAAGTAAGGGAAGCTATGCGTGTTCATGAAATTTCAGAATATGGTGAGGAAAAATTACCTGCAGGTCCAAGCATACATACTTCTGATGCAATTATCGTAGTAGAAGGACGCAGTGATGTATTAAACTTACTCAAATATGGTATTAAAAATACTGTTGCAGTTGAAGGAGTAAGTGTTCCAAAAGCAATTGGAGAACTAAGTAAAAAAAGAACAACCACCGCATTTGTAGATGGTGATCGTGGCGGAGAACTTATATTAAAAGAATTATTACAAATCGGTGATGTTGACTACATTACCCGTGCTCCACAAGGAAAAGAAGTGGAAGACTTGGAAAAAGATGAAGTTTTAATTGCACTAAGAGATAAAGTGCCTACTACACAATTCTTAGCTACAACCAATATTCTTTCAGATAATAACAATAAAAAACAAAAAAATTATCCTAAAAAACAACGTCAAAAATTCAATAAAAAAGAAATTGAAGAAGACTCTATAGAGGATGATGAAGTTATATTGATGAAAGATATGTTAAAAGAATTTGAAGGTACTGGAAATGGAGCTATTTTAGACGAAGCATTAAATATGACTAAAGAAGTTGCAGTTGAAGACATTTACGAAGAAATAAAAAATATTGATGAAAATGCAGATACTGTAATATTTGACGGTGTGATAAGTCAAAGATTAGTCGATGTAGCATCTAAAAAAGGAATTAAAAAATTAGTGGCTTTTAAATCAATTAATATCGTTAAAAAGCCAAATAATTTAAAAATAATAACTATTAATTAAAATTATAGGGGATTTAATCCCAATAACTATAATTTTAATCTCATTTTATTTTGTTCATATATATATGGCTTTTAGTCAAATTATATATAATAATAAAAACAAATATTAATAAGATAATAAGAATATGGAGGGTAAATAATGAACATTAATATTAAAAATTATTATATGGCTAGAAAAAATACTTTTGAAAGATTTCAAGAGTCCAGTACAACAACTAAAATCATTATGTCATTTTTAATGGCTTGTATTACTGGTATAATGGCTCAAATTATTATCCCTTTACCATGGACTCCCGTTCCAATAACTGCACAGACATTTGCAGTATTATGTTCTGGACTATTTCTTGGTAAAAAATATGGCTGTCTAAGCCAAATCATATATATTGTTTTAGGTATTGCTTTTGTTCCATGGTTTGGAGGTATGACTGGAGGAATTGACATTGTACTTGGATCTACTTGCGGGTACTTTGTTGGATTTATAATTGCATCATACTTTATAGGAAGCATAACTGAAAAATATGCTAATGCACGTAATTTTACTTATATGATAGGTATCATTGGAATAGCTAATTTTGCACTTATTTACATCCCCGGACTTATTGGATTAGCAATTTGGTTCTATTTAACCCAAGGTAGTGTACTTGGAATAGTGGATATTCTTGTCATGGGACTTATTCCATTTATTTTTGGAGATATAATTAAAATAATTGGAACAGCCAGTTTATCTAAAGTATTTTTACCAAAAGATTAAAGGTTATTTTTAACCTTTATTACTATTTTTTGATAATATGAAAATTAAATTAAGAGGGCACCATTTATTATGTCTTCAAGGTTTTCAGGGTTATGGATATGATTCTAATTTTATTAAAAACATGACTCGGATAAATGATTTGAGAAAAAAAGATTCCACAACTATATTACTTCAAAATTTTGCTGATGAAATTTGTAAATCCTGTCCAAATTTAAAAAATAATAACTGCATTGATGAAAATCATGAAAAAGAAATTGCAAGAATGGACAATGAAATTTTATCAAAACTAAATATAAATAAAGAATATAACTCCAAAGAAATATTTCAAAATATTTCAAATATCTTCAATACCAAAAAAAGTATTGAAAAAATATGTATTGAATGTAAATGGCATGAAGAGTGTTTATTTTATCAAAAATTGAAATAAAACGATACATTTAAATAGTAATAAATAAAAATATAATAATGTTGTTATACTACAACATAGTCCCGTAGGGTAGTGGTAATCCTTCTAGGCTTTGGACCCGGAGACGGCGGTTCGACTCCGCTCG
>CACZPT010000013.1 GCA_902783085.1 uncultured Methanobrevibacter sp. | reverse complement strand
CCGTGTTCTAAGAGTAAACCCTAAAAAAGGACATGTGGATGCTTCTTTAAAAAGAATTCGTGAAGATCAAAGAACTAAAAAGATTCAGCACTGGAAAATTGAACAAAAAGCTGAAAAATTCTTAGAATTATCAGCTAAATCTTTAGGCAAATCCTTAGATGATGCTTATGATGAAGTAGGTTATGAACTAATGGATATTTTCGGAGATGTTTATGGTGCTTTTGAAACTGCTTCTGATGAAGGTGTAGAATCATTAACAGAAGAAGAAATTCCACAAGATTGGGCTGAAGCTATCACTGAAGTTGCTAATAAGAATATTACTCCTCCTGAAGTTCATATTAATGGTTATGTTGATATTGAAACTTTTGTTCCTAATGGAGTAGATGTTATTATTAATGCTTTAAAAGCTGCTGAAGATAATGGGGATGAAGAAGAAGAAATTAAAGTCCAATGTGTTGGTGCTCCGAGATATAGAATTACTGTTAAATCAACTGATTATATCTTAGCTGAAAAAGCTCTTAAAGCTGCTGCTGAAAGGTGTATTGAAGTTGTAGAACAATCTGAAGGTAACGGTTCATTTTTAAGAGAATTGGATGATTAGATTCTTATGAATATGAAAATGCACAAATGTCAAAGTTGTGGAATTTATACTTTAGAGGATAAATGCCCTAAATGTGGTGGCAAATTAAATGTTATTTATCCTCCTAAATTTTCTATTGATGATAAATATGGCAAATATCGCCGAATATTAAAAAAAGAATCAAGGGATCAAAAATGAAAGCTGCTGAAATCACTGTTTTAGAAGAAGTCGAATTAAATAATCCTATTTTCATCGAAGCATTACCTGGTGTTGGTCATGTTGGAAAATTAGTTGCAGATCACATGATTGATGAATTAAATGCAGTTAAATTTGCAGAAATTTATTCTCCGACTTTCCCCCCACAGGTTTTAGTTGGGGATGAAGGTATTATTGAAAACATGATCAATGAATTATATTATATTCGTGGTCTTGGTGAAGATGAGCATGATTTAATCTTACTTGGGGGAAATACTCAATCTTTATCTCCTGATGGTCAATACATTGTTTGTAATGAAATTTTAGATTTTGTTGAACAATATGGCATTTCACGTATTTTTACATTGGGTGGAGTTCCTATAGGCCAGCCAATGGATGAAACAAGGGTTCTTGGTGCTGCAACTGATGAAGAAAATGTTGAACTCTTAAAAGAAGCTGAGATTGATATCAGATCAAATGATGGTGGTATTGTTGGAGCTTCTGGATTATTCTTAGGTTTAGGAATTCGCAGAGGAATCAAGGGTGCTTGTTTAATGGGTGAAACTCCAGGATACTTTATTGATGCTGAATCTGCTGAAGCTGTTCTTTTAAAGTTAGCCCACATACTTAATTTTGAAATTAATACTGAAAAATTAGATGAAAGGGCTGAAGAAACAAAAGAAATGTTAGCTAGAGCTCAGCAAATGGAACAAGATTTAATCAACAGAGCTAATTCTGGAAATGCTGATGATTTAAGATATATTGGATAAATTCCAATACTTTTTTTATTTTTATGAACGTTGTTGTTATTCCTGATGGGGCAATGATTATTGTTCCTTTCATTGAAAAAAATGGACATACTTATTTGTCTCCAACTAATTTTTCCAAATATGATAATGAATTAAATTTAAACATTGATTTTGATAATTTAATTAATAGTTATTTATCTAGTGAAGTTCCATCAGGTGTTCGTGGAAGAATTTCCCTTTTAGCTCCGGTTTTAAAAAAAGCTGATGCAGCTATTATTTTAGGTTCAAGACCGCCATATTATAAATCGATGTATAATGTTTTAAATGAATTAATTTTGTTTTGTGGTAAGGGATGTATTAATGCCCATTCACTTGCAATTAAAATTTTATCAGAATTAAATATTCCTATTTTAAAGTTAGCTTACCCTACAACACGCAGTGAAATTATTAATTTAATCGAACGTGTTAATTTATTTTTAAAAAATTTAGATACTTTAGATAATAGAACAGTAAATGATTATAGTTTAAATGTTGATTTAGTCAATAAATCTGATAAAGTTCCTTTCAATGAATTTAAAAAAATTTTAAATAAAACTTTTTAAATACCATTATTCATGTTAGTCAATGCAGATTTTCATGTTCATAGCTGTTTTTCAATGGCTACATCTAAAGACATGTTAATTAAAAATATGGCTTTAAAATCAAAGCTTAAAGGTCTTGATTTATTAGCTACTGGTGATGGGCTTCATCCTAAATGGTTAGATATTATAAAAGAAAGCACAACTTATAAAGGGGATGGAATTTATACTGCTTGTGATATTGATTTTGTTTTAACAACAGAAATTGAAGCAAAGCATAAAATTCATCATCTTGTTATTATTCCGGATTTGGATATTGCAAGAGAATTATCGGATAAGTTAATCTCTAAAAATAAAAAGATTGATGGAAGGCCTAAGGCAAATTATACTGGGGCGGAACTTTTAGATTTTGTTCATGACTATGATTGTTTAATCGGCCCTGCTCATGCTTTTACTCCATGGACTGGAATGTATAAAACTTATGATAGTATTTATGATTGTTATGATAAAAAACCAGATTTTGTTGAGCTAGGATTATCTGCAGATACATTTATGGCAGATAGGATAGCTGAACTTAAGGATTTTGTATTTTTGACTAATTCTGATGCACATTCTCCATGGCCCCATAGATTAGGTAGGGAATTTAATCAAATTGAACTTCAAGATACTTCATATTCTTCCATTAAACATGCGATTAAACACAGGGATATTAAAGCAAACTATGGATTAGTACCGAACTTAGGCAAGTATCACATGACTGCATGTATCAAATGCTTTAAATTAATTGATCCTCCAATTGCAAAATCTAATAATATGAAATGTGACTGTGGTGGAACAATTAAAAAAGGTGTTGATTTCAGAATTTCCGAAATTGCAGATTATCAAAAAGCAAAACATCCTAGTTTTAGGCCAAAATATGTTCATTTAATGCCATTAGCAGAATTAATATCTGCCGTTTATGAAAAAGGAGTAACAACAAAAACTGTTCAAAATAAATGGCAAAAATTAATTGACGAATTTAAAACAGAGATTGACGTTTTAATAAATACACCACTATCGGATATTGAAAAAATAGATTCTAAAGTTTCTAATGCTATCGAAGCTTTTAGAAATAATACTATTCATGTTATTCCTGGGGGTGGTGGAAAATATGGTGAAATAGATTTTTCCAGTAACGTTGAAAAAGATAAAATAATCACATTAGATAATTTTTAAAAACGGACTTGGAGGGATTTGAACCCTCGATCTTAAGATTAGGAGTCTTACGCCCTTCCAGACTAGGCT
>CACZPT010000012.1 GCA_902783085.1 uncultured Methanobrevibacter sp. | reverse complement strand
TTTAAAAAAGAGTGATGTAGCTGGAACTGGCTATGTTTATTAGGTATCCTAAAAATTTAGGGTCATCTATTTTTTCTATTTTTTTAATTGAATAATCTTTGTAATCCATTTCATTTAATCTAAAGTATTCCATTCCACGTTCATATTCTATTAAATCTGTGAATATTGGAATTACATATTCTCCATCGTTTCCATATGGTATTGTAATATTTTTTGAGTTTTTTGATGAAACAATAAATATATTTTCTTTTAAATATTGTTTAATTAATTCATCTGTTTTTTTAATCATTTCTTCGTTTTGATTTTCTCCATATAAATAACTCATATTTATATGTTGTTTTAATTGTGGGTGGGTTATTTCTTCTATTTTCATTAAATACAATTTTTATTTTTATATTATTTATATTTTCAAATATTTCAAACATTAATATTTGGCGCATCTACATATACACTATCCTTAAAAAAATAATTCAGTTTTAAAATAAAACTTATTATATTGAAATTACGCCCATTATTTCAAATAGTTTTTTTATTACTTATAAAAATTACTGAACGTTTCTTTTATTTAAATTAATATGGATTGATATATTAAATATTATCTGGATTTAAATTAATTTTAGAAAATTATATAATTGATTATAAATTTAAATATAATATGTAGAATAATTAAAATCTGGGAGAATTTTTAAATGTTTTATTCAACAATAATGAAAATTGATTCAATTGATAGATTAAGAGATATTAGGGATGCTTTACTTGTAGAACAAGGAATTAACCCCACTAGACAAGGTGAACAAGCTATTAAAGTTGTAGTTGAAAGAATTGATGAAATTCAAGCTACATTAGATAAATCTGCTTCTAGAAACATGTGATTTTTGTGATAAATTTAATATCAAGCCAAAGGCGCTTATTAAGAAAAAAAATGTATAATGCACCTCACGAAAGAAATAGAAATACATATTTTCGTGAAAATAAAAATCTAGTTAAACACCATCAAAAAGAGTTTAGCAAAAAGGAATCTAATATTTATAGGCGTAAATTAAGACCAAAAAGAGAAGTTGAAGGTTATAAAATGTCTTATAGGTATAAGTATTATAATATTGATATTATTGAAGAAGATGATAAAGAAGAATTAGAGTAATTCTTCTTTTGTTATTATTTTATTTTCACTGTGAATATTTAATATCAGACCTGAAAATTCATCATCATTTTTTGCAAGTTCTCTAAATAATTCATCTTTAACTTCACAGGGCTCATAATCAGTCAACAGCAGATATTCAAAGCCTTTAAAGTAATTTTCTAAATCTGAAAATACAATTATTTTAAAATCATCAATTTTTCCAATTACAAGAAAGTCTTTTTCATGATCATGGCCTAATGTTGGACAGATATAATTCATGTTTTTTCCTTATTTTGTAATAATTGGCGAATATTATTCTTCACAGTCATGTACTGTTTCTGCAAAAACTACGAAATCACATTGTGGTGCGTTAATTGCAAGACCTAAAAACTCTTCATCATCTGCATATGCTTCAACAAGTTCTGAACCTTTTGCGGTTTCTATTTTAAATTCACCACTACCTTCTTGTTGTAAGAAAAATTCCATGGCTTCTTTTGTTTCATCCTCACTTGTATATACTGGTAAGAAGAATTCTTCATTTTCGCCTATGAGTAGTGCAACAATTTCTTCATCACCATCTCTTTGGTTAATAATAAGGAAAAATTCATTTCTATATACTTCATGGTCTATTTCATGACCTAATTGGTGTAATTCTTCTTCAGATCCGGTTTCTTCAAGTTCAATATATTTTTCTACAAGTTCTTTTACGTTATTAGCTTCCATTATTTCACCATTAAAATAAGTATAATTTTTAAAACTAATAAGCATTCTCTTCCTAAACACCACTAAAGGAATACAAACGAATGCTTATTATTAACCATCACCATTGTTCATATTATAAAAAAATAGTATGTAAAATATGAACAATACTATTTTATTATTTCAAAGTATTTAAGTGTTTAGTAAGCAGTTGGTTATCTTGTTATAAAAATGTTTATATAATTGATTGAACTATTATTAAAATATGAGAAAAATTTTTTTATTACTATTAATATTCTTATTAATTGCAAGTGTCAGCGCTAGCAATAACTTAACTGTGGAAGTTAATGGAGTTGATTTCCAAATTCCGCAAAGATATTCTGGAGGCACTTTTAAAAAAGGAGAATATGTATATAAAGATTTAAACACATTTGGAATATTATGTGTTGATAATTATATAATAACCAATTATGGTTACTGGGCTCGTTCAAGCGATATTTCACAAGATTTATCAATCAATAATCGTCCTATTAAGTTTTTATCATCATATAATTCTTATTCAGATACTAATGTTTCTCATGTTTATTTTCCAATTGGAGAATCGGTTTATTTAATATGCTTTGAGGGCAATAATTTAACTTCTGAAATTTCAAATATTATTGAGAATGCACCTCAATCCGATATCGATAGAGATACATTTAATGGCCTTTTAGATGAAGCCCAAAATCAGTATAACCAAAGACGCTATATTGATCAATCATCAGAGGACTATTATCAATATGCTCATGGATTAAATGACAACAGTCAGCATAATAATTTTAGTGTTGATGAAACCTTTATAAAATGGTATTTACTTACGAGATTAAGCAGGCGATAGTATGTATTGTCCTAAATGTAGGGAAGAATATTATGGTATGGATGATATCTTTTGCAGTAATTGCGGTACAAAATTAATTGATAATCCTGTTGAAAGGTTATCAATGAGGGTTAAATCCCATAATAATGATTTTAAAGATAATTTAAAATTAGATACAATAATTAATCAAAATAAACAACTTATAAAACAAAATGAGATTATAATTAATTTACTTAAAAGATTAGTTATCTAAAAATCACTTTCAATAGCTTTTATTAATTCATAAATAAGCTTGTTTGTTGTCACATCAACATCATATATTTCGCCAAGTTCAATTACTTTACCGTTAAGCGTATCAATTTCTGTTTTTATTTTTCTTTGGATATCCTGATGTGTTGATGAAAAGTGATTATATGTGTCTGGGACAAGTTTTGAGTAGAAAATATCTCTATATTCATCAGGTGTATCCCATAGGGTATCATATGGGGATGCTTTAATCACATTAAAAATTTCATCAATTATTTTATTCATAATGCTTTTTGTATATTCATTTTCTGTTAATTTACCATATAGGGTGCTAGATTTATGTAAATAAATCTAGTTCGGATTGGACTTCTTTTTTAGTTATGAGTGTTGTCTGAGTATCAGTTTTTT
>CACZPT010000011.1 GCA_902783085.1 uncultured Methanobrevibacter sp. | reverse complement strand
CAAAAATACAAAAAGAATAAAATGACCTCAACTTAGGAATAATATGTAAAAAAATATATTGCATCCCACAAAATTTTTTACATAACCAATATTAAACATTTTTTTTAAAAAAAGAGTGTGAATATTAAACAGCACAAAAAAGAAACAATGCAATAAATCAAAATTCGCAAATATGCTATATTGATTAATAAAGTTTTGAATATAGTCATACAAATAAAATACGGCTTGTCTTGTCATATCTGTTGTTTTGCAAGATTAGATTTTATGCTATGCTGACAGAATAAGCTAATTAGTCATATATTTGTAGTCTTCATCTTCTTTCGTTGTTTTTGGAGTCGTATGCATTCGAATTAATCTTTTATTTATTTCTAAATCACTATTCAATGAAGCATAAATAATTTTCATATTAATCACCTCTAAAAAATCAATAGGGGGACAATGATACATTTTTAGTTAAAAATTCTAATGGTAAGACAAAATTGTAAAATCTATTACTTTTCGCACTCCTATTTAGGTTACATTATTTGAAAACTATGAATCATAAAATTAAATACACTTTCAATATATGCTCCAATAAAAATAGAGACTTTTAATTTAGTGAAAGGCATTAGAATAATTTCAAAATAATAATCGATATATTATTGATAAATTATATATAAAAAGTTAAAAGGGGATAAATGATGGGAGTAAGTATAAATATAAATGCAAGAAATGAAGATGAATTTAATCAACAAATGCAACAATATCTTGCTCAAGGATATAGGATGCAAAGTAATTTTAATGGAACTGCAATTTTAAATAAAAAATCATATAGTGTAGGATTATTAATTCTTTTAATCTTGTTCTTTTTCCCAGCTGCGATTATTTATTATTTTGTTGCTTCAGATGATGTTGTAACTATAAGGATATCTGACGGACAATCACCGGCTAATAATACTAATGCCGGCCCAACTACTGGATCATTTGATTACTATTGTGAAGAGTGTGGCCGTGGATTATTCAAAGATTCTAATTTTTGTCCAGGTTGTGGAAGGGATTTAACTGAAACTGAAGAAGAACCTGTTAAAACAATTTCTGAAGAATCTATGTCTGTTGAAGAAGTAGAAGAAGAAATTTTTAAGTGTAAAAATTGCGGTACAGAATTAACTGTTGAAAACAATTTTTGCACTAACTGCGGGGAAAGTCTAGATGTAACTGAGGAGTGAGAAAAATGCCATTTTGTAGTAATTGTGGTCAAGAAGTAAAAGAAGGAACTAAGTTTTGTTCAGGATGTGGAGCTTCCCTAACTGGTAAAACTCCATCATCAAACACACAATCAAACGATACTTCTGGAAATATTTGTCCTAAATGTGGATCTATAATGCCATTTGGAAATGTAGCTTGTACAAATTGTGGTACTTTATTAAATCAAGATAAACATACAGCTGCTATTGTTTTAGGATACATATGTTCATTGTTCATTCCTCTATTTGGAGTAATTTTTGGAATATATTTACTAACTAGGACAAATAAAGACGTTCACAAGCATGGGCTAATAATGATAGTTTTAGCTATAATAATGGTCATTATTTGGTGGTTATTCTTTTCATATATGGCTTATCGAAGTAGAATGAGGTTTTACAATAGCTTTTATAATTGGCCTAATAGTTATTATTACTAACTGTATAATTGATTTGATGGTGAAACCATGCTCCAGTTTTGTAATTGTGGTCAAGAAGTAAATGGAGGAAATAAGTTTTGTTTAGGATGTGGAGCTTCCCTAACTGATGAAACTTCATCATCAAACACACAAGCCAACGATATTTCAGGAACCTGCCGAAATGTGCTTCTATAATGCCCTTAAGATAACCTAATTAGTGAAGTAATGTAACTAGGTAATTATTCAATAGTTAATGATGGTGGAAGGTGTTTAGATTACCTAAGTTTTGCGATAAATGTGGAGCAAAAGTAAATATAAATACGATAGTGGCAATCCAATCTTAATTAAAGAGGATTCATCAACTGAAAAACTTGTTCCTTTATTTAGAGAAGCTGCATACACTAAAATTAAAAAGTTAATTGGCGAAACAACACCGGAGGACTTTGAAATAATGAAACAAAAAGTTCAAAAAGCTTGTGATGAAGCTATTTCTAAAAAAGATAAGGTTATAAAATATATATGTGAAAATTAATATTTTCACACTTCCACTTTTTTTAAATATTATAAAATTTAATCCATCACTATGAAAGATCAAAATGGGAATTTATATATTGTAGATGCATTTGTTGCTATAATTATTCTTTTACTAGCTATTTTCATGCTAAATTATGTTGTAATAATTCCTAATCCCACATATTTGGATAATACTAATAATTTCCACGATAGTGGGGATATTATTGAAATTTTAGCAGGTAATGTTTATTTTGGAGATAGGACATTTATTGGAGATATATCTGATGTTTTAAAAAGTGGAAAGAATTCTCAAAAATCGATAGCAACAGTTTCTAATATGTGTAAAGATAAATTTAAACAGTTTAATCTTAATAATTATAGGTTCATCGAAACAAACAAGCTTGATTCAAATGTTTTAGCAAGTTCCGGTAATTTCAATAATGCGGATAATATCTCATCAGCATCGGCTAGTTATGGTGATTATTCATATACATTATATGTTTGGTAAAATTAGTTAAACATGTAAAATCGATAGGGGACGTGTTATTGGGTGGTGATCCCCTACCGATATTCACAAAACTAATGGGGAACGTGTTATTGGGTGGTGATTCCCCATTAGCTATAAATAATATATACATATGCAAAACCATTAGAGCATGTGTTTTTGGGTGATACTCTACAGCTAAACATATGCAATAATTTATTTCATTTTTATGTTATTTAAATATTTTTAATTTAGGGGATTTTAAAAAAGTATTATATAGTATAAAAAACTAATGATTATATGATATCTTATTTTTTATTGCCCCGATGGTGTAGTTTGGATAACACATGGGACTGCGGATCCCATTCCCCGGGTTCAAATCCCGGTCGGGGCATTTACTTTTTGTGATTATTATGTTAAATGCAAATACTTTTGTAACTGATGATAAGGGCATCGGCGGAACTATAAGAAATAGATATGAAGATTTTTATGTTGAAGAAATTCCTGAGATGATTCCAACAGGTGATGGTCCAAATGTATGGATTTGGATTGAAAAAGTTGGAAGAACAACTCTTGATGTTGTCTTAGATATTGCTCGTGATTTGCACATTAGTCGTAAAAGAATGGGCTTTGCTGGAATGAAAGATAAAAAAGCTCTCACCAGGCAATGGATTTGTATTGCAAATATGGATTCTGAAGAGCAATTTGAAGAAGTTAAAAACCTGGATATCTATAAAACTGATTTTTTAAAAGTCGTTCGAAGTCGTAAAAAGCTTAGGATGGGACAACTTAAAGGCAATAAATTTAAAATACTTATTAGAGATTTATCTGATATTAATGAAAGTGCAGCTATAGCTAATAATGTTTTAAAGCAATTGGAAGTCACTGGTGTTCCTAATTATTTTGGTTGGCAGAGATTTGGAAAACCAAGAACAAATACTCATTTGGTAGGTGAAGCATTAATCCAAAATGATTTGGAGGAAGCTGTTAGGAGATATATTGGAAATCCAACCGAAAATGAGAGTAAAGAAAACCAATTGGCTAGACAAGCTTATGATGATGGAAATCTAGGGGAATCTCTAAGTTTAATGGGTAAAGGTATGCGCTGGGAAAAAATGATGATTAAACAATTAATTAAGGATTCTAAAAAAGGCCAATTAACTGATGAATCTTATATGAATGCTCTTCATGCACTTCCAAAACCATTACAAAGAATGTTTGTCCATGCTTATCAATCTTATTTATTTAATGATGTTGTTTCTAGACGTGTAGAAATGGGAATTAACAAATATATTGAAGAAGATATTATCATTGACAATGGGGAAAGAATTGTCCGTGATAAAACTCCTGAGGAATATCAGGAATTAATTGATAATTTCGAAGTTAATCCAACATCTCCATTATACGGTACTAAAGTTCCTTTTGCTGGTGGGGAAGTTGGTGAGATGGAAAAAGAAGTGTTGAATAGTTATAATTTAGATAAAAATGATTTTGAAGTTCCAAAAATGCCTCGTTTAGGAAGTCATGGTCTTAGACGATCCATGCGTTTTAAAGTTTGGGATGCATCAGCTACTGCAACTGATGAAGGGGTATTGTGTGAATTTTCAATAAATAAGGGATCTTATGCTACTGCTGTATTGCGTGAAGTTATGAAAAAGGATGTTATTTAAAGTGATTTTATGATTAATTGTAGAAATATTTCTAAAGGAAAAGGAAAAGGGGAATTAATTGTTTCATCTGAGCCTATTAGTTTTTTAGGTGGGGTTAATCCGGAAAATGGTGAAATCATCGATCCAAATCATGAACTGAAAGGTGAGATAATTAAAGATAAAGTTTTATTTATTCCTGGTGGAAAAGGCTCTACCGTTGGTTCTTATGTTATTTTTCAAATGAAAAAGAATAATACTGCTCCCAAAGCTATTATTTGTCTTAATGCTGAACCTATTATTGCTACTGGAGCTATAATGTCAGATATTCCAATGGTTGATTCACCTGAGGATACTCAAAATTTAGTTGATGGTACTTTAGTTGAAGTTGATGGTAATGAAGGCACCATAACAATTTTGTAGGTGTTTTAATGCAAACTTTAATTGAAAATGTCAATATAATCAACCCTTTTGAAGATGTTAAAACTTCACAAAGCATTTTAATTGAAGATAATATTATTAAAGAGATTTCATCAAAAATTTCAACTAAAAGTAATGTTGAAGTTATTGATGGTGATGATAATTACTTGCTTCCGGGGTTTATTGATTGTCACTGCCATATTTTTGCTAAAGGATTTCATAAAGAGGAAAATATGGCAAATCCCTTAGGGATTCATTTTTATAATGCTGTACCTCATTCATTACAAACAATTAATGCAGGTGTTACTACAATTAGGGATTGTGGCTCTGCAGACTTATCATTTAAATTAGCTCAACAACGTAAATTATTCATTGCTCCAAAAGCACATTTGTCCATTACTCCCTTATCTATGACTGGTGGACATTTTGATTTATTTCTACCCTCTGGTTTTGACATGGAAATAATGTATCCTGGCTTTCCTAAAGGACGATGTGATGGCGTTGAAGAAGTTTTAAAAAAGACTCGTGAAATTAAAAGAGCAGGTGCTGATTTTATTAAAGTCATGTGTAGTGGTGGGGTTTTAACTGTTAATAGTTCTCCTGATTTTCCACAATTTAATAAAAAAGAACTTAAAACAATTGTTAAGGAGGCAAAAGCAAATAATTTAAAAGTTTCTGCTCATTGCCACAGTTTAAAGGGTATTAATAATTGCATTAAAGCAGGGTTTTCTTCAATTGAACACGGCACTTTCATTGATAAAAAAACTTCTAAAAAAATGGCCGAAAATGATGTTAGTTTAGTTCCAACGCTTTTAGTTCATCAATTTTTATATGAAAACGGTTTTCCATCATGGGATAACTTCGCTGGTGAAAAAAATCAAAAATTAAAAGAAATTGTTAAAGTTCACAAAGAAAATATTGCAGTTGCTTATGAAGAAGGAGTTAATATATTAATGGGTACTGATAGTGGTGTTATTCCTCATGGGCATAATTTGGAAGAACTGTATCATTTAGTTGATATTGGAATGTCTGCTGATGAAGCTATAGCTTGTGGAACTATTAATGCGGTAGAATATTTAAATGAACCAATAGGATTTGTTGGTGAGGGTAAAATTGCTGATTTGATTTTAGTTAATAATAATCCATTAGATGATGTTTCTGTTTTAGCGGATAATGATAATATTTTAAAAGTTATTCAGGATGGTATTGTAATTAAGAATTAATTATTTTTGCATACCTAAACTTTTATTAATTTCTTATTTTTATAATTATTATCATAAATAATGATTGTGATAATATGGCAAAACTTAAAGATATGGATGTACCGATTGAAGGAATGCATTGCGCTTCATGTGTTTTAAGTGTTAATAAAACATTTGAAAAAAAAGAAGGTGTTGAAGCAGTAAATGCAGATTTAGCTTCAAATAAACTTCATATCACTGTTAATCCTAAAAAAATGAATTATGATGAAATGGATTCTATTGTTAAAAATTTAGGTTTTAGCTTACATTCAGATGAAGTAACTTTAAGGATTGAAGGAATGCATTGTGCTTCATGTACTATGAATGTAGAAAATTTTTTAATACGTTTAGATGGAGTTTTCGATGTTAAAGCTGATTTAACCACTAATACTGCATTTGTTCGTTATGATAAAAGCAAGGTTACAATCGATGATATGGAAGAAATCATCGAAAAACTTGGTTTTAAACTTTTGGGAATTGATGGGCAATTGGACATTGATGAAAATGAGATTTATGAAAATGATTTACGCCAAAAAAGAAATAGAATTATTGTTGGTTTAGTCTTTTCAGTTATCTTGATGATTTTAATGTATGTACATTTTGATCCATTAATGGGATTAACTCACCATTTAAATCAAACAACTGCTATTGATATTTCATCTATGGGACTTTTATCTTTTTTAATTAGTATTGTACCATTTTTATATGTATCACTTCCTATTTTAAAAGCAGGAATCAACGGTTTAATTCATAAAAACTTAAATATGGATGTTATGTATTCAATGGGTATTATAGTTGCTTATATTTCAAGTATTCTGGGAACATTCCACATTGTTCTTGACCATTCTTTCATGTTTTATGAATCTGCTATTATGTTACCATCATTTTTAATGATAGGCAGATATTTAGAGGCTAAAGCGAAAATGAAAACATCTGATTCAATTCGTGAGTTAATTGGCCTTCAACCAACAATTGCTACATTGGTTGAGCTTGATGAAAATAATGAAATATTATCTCAAAATGAAGTTCAAATTGCCGAAATTAAAATGGGGGATAGTCTTTTAGTTAAACCTGGGGATAAAATACCAGTTGATGGTAAAGTTATTAATGGGGAATCATATGTTGATGAATCTACGATTAATGGCGAACCCATTCCTAAAGTTAAAAATAATGGTGAGGATGTTTTTGCAGGTACTATTAATCAGGATGGAATTTTAGTTATTGAAGCATTAAAAATTGGTAAACAAACACTTTTATCTAATATTATTCGTTTAGTTGAAAAAGCTCAAAGTTCAAGACCTCCTGTTCAAAAATTTGCTAATACTATTGTATCATATTTTATTCCAGTTATTTTATCAATAGCCATTATAGTATTTTTAATATGGTATTTAATTTTAGGAGCATCATTATTATTCTCTTTAACATGTTTAATTTCAATTTTAGTTGTAGCATGTCCTTGTGCTTTAGGTTTAGCTACTCCAACAGCAGTCACCGTAGGTGTTGGAAGGGCTGCAGAATATGGGATTTTGATTAAAAATGGAGATACTCTAGAAAATGCAGGTAAAATTGATGTTGCAGCTTTTGATAAAACAGGAACAATAACACAAGGAAAACCTGAAGTTGATGATATTATAACATATGGTATTGATAGAGATGAATTAATATTACTTGCAGCGTCTGTTGAGCAAAATTCAAATCATCCAATTGCAAAAGCTATTGTTAGAATGGCAGATGATGTTGAATTATTAAATGCAACGGAATTTGAAAATATCACAGGTAAAGGTATTAAAGCAAAAATTAATGGTAAATACATTTTTGCAGGAAATAAATCATTAATGCAGAATAATGATATTGAACTTTCAGATGATGTATTATCTAAATTCAATGAGTTAGAAAATCAAAGTAGAACAATTATTATCGTTGCTTTTGATAATTCAGTTAAAGGAATTTTAAGTTTATCTGATAAGATTAAAAATACTTCCAAAAGAGCAATTGATGAATTACATAATATGGGTATTGAAACATATATGTTGACGGGGGATAATGAATCTAGTGCTTTATTTGTTGCAGGACAAGTGGGAATTGATAATGTAAAAGCGGATATTTTACCTGAAAATAAATTAGACATTGTTAAATCTCTTCAAAAAGAATCTAAAAAGATATTATTTACGGGTGATGGTATTAACGATGCACCGGCACTAACACAAGCGGATATTGGTGTGGCAATGGGTAACGGAACTGATATTGCAATGGAAAGTGGGGATGTAGTTGTTATGGAAGGAGATTTAGAAAATGTGGTTGCTTCAGTACAATTTTCTAAAAAAGTAATGCGTAGAATCAAAGAAAATATTTTCTGGGCATTTGCTTATAACTCTATTTTAATCCCTGTTGCGGCAGGTGTTTTATATCCTAGTTTTGGAATAATGTTTGAACCTCAGTATGCGGGTTTAGCAATGGCATTAAGTTCAGTTACGGTTATTTCTTTGTCATTAATGCTTAAAAGATATGTTCCGCCTATTAAGAGGTTAAATTAATTCATGTTGATGGTAATTTAAGTAAAAAATAATAAAAGAAAAAAGAAAACATTATGTTTTCTTTAATTAAATTTAAGCGTTGATTAATTCTACTTTTAATTTACCAAGCTTTGGTGCAAGGAAATTATAGAATAATGCAATTAAAAATCCAGTAATAAATGAAGAAACTAATCCTGGTACAATACTTAATACTCCATTAACCGGATTTGTTCCGGTTATGATGCTTATTATTGCAATAACAATATTGATTACAAGTGAAATTGCTGCTATAACTATAGCAAGATTTAAAGGATTAATTGAGTCAATTACTGTAAATTTATCATCTTCTGAGAGTTCAACAGTAGCTCCTCTATTACTATTACCTAATATGTTGTAGATAAATGTTGCAACTAATGTGGTTACGAATGTTATTACGAATATAATAATAAGCAATATTCCTATTGTTACAGGGTTATTAATTAGAATAAGGCCTTGATAGAGGATAGATGCAACTGCCATTTGACCGGACATCATTAAAATTTGTATAATCGTACTCAATAATAATGGAGTTATAAAAAACATTGCTAAATAAACAATTATTACAATTATTAATGAAATAAGGGATACCATTAATGCAGTTGATGTAGTTGAAATTCTATTAATACGTCCATTTTCATCGATATCAATTGTTATTGATTTCAATTTTTTGCTTAAAATATTGTACAAGTAACCTTCAGAGAAATAAGCGAAGATACATGTTATTAATGTTCCAAATACAATTGTTGGTACTAAATAAATCATTATGGAAAAACTATTTGGAATCATGACTGAAAATCCAATAAGCATAATTATTGAAATTAAAATGGAAAATAAAACATTTATTCCAGTCCCCATTATTGTAAATGAAACTAAATCTATTGATTTTAATTCTTTATTTGTCATTTTATCACCTAAAACCAGTTTTTAGAATCTTCGATAAGTTCGTCGATAATTATTTCAATTGATCCTACATAGGTATGAGGGTCCATTATTTTTTCAACATCTTCTTCAGTTAAGTATTTTTGAACATTTTCATCTTTTAAAATCAATGCTCCAAGTAATAAGTCTTCTTTGTTAGCTTTAATAGCATTTTTTCTTACAATACCGTATGCGGTTTGTTTTCCCATTCCGGCTCTTGTAAGTTCAGCCATTAATCTTTCTGCCATAATTAAACCGTTTGTTAAGTTTAAGTTTTTTTCGATATTTTCATCATAAAAGATTAAATTACTCATTAATTTAATTGTTAAGTTTAAGATGTAATCGGTTAAAATACAGCTTTCTGGAAACATTATTCTCTCACAGGAAGAATTAGTTAAATCTCTTTCATGCCATAATGGATTATTATCTAATGCAGCATTAACATAAGATTTTATAATTCTTGCAACGCCACAAATTCTCTCAGCAGTAATTGGATTCATTTTATGTGGCATTGTACTACTTCCAACTTGTTTTTCAGGATCGAAATATTCTCCAATTTCCATAATTTCGGTTCTTTGAAGGCTTCTTATTTCTAATCCAATCTTATCTAAAGTAGATGCAATATTAGCTAATGTTGATATGAATTCTACATGATTGTCTCTTTGGACAATTTGATTTGTGATTTTAGCTGCAGGTAAATCAAGGATTCTAGCAACAGTTTTATGTATTTTCCATCCATCTTCACCTAAAGCTGCGGTGGTACCTACTGCACCATCCATCATTGCAACACAGACATTCTTTTCAGCATGTTCTAGTCTGTCGTATTGCCTGTGAAGTTCATCTGCCCATAAAGCAAATTTCATACCATATGTTGTTGGAAGTGCGTGTTGGCCATGAGTACGTCCAATGCACACTTTCATTTTATTTTCTTCAGCTAATTTAAGCATAAGTTTAGTTAATCTTTCTAATTTTTCTTTTAAAACTTCAATTGAGTCTTTAATGAGTAATGAATTTGAACTGTCAACAATATCATTAGAGGTTGCTCCAAAATGAACATATTCTCCAGCACCATCTTCACATACTTCTGTAATTCCTTTTGATAGTGCTGCAATGTCGTGATTTGTTTCAGCTTCTATTTGTTTAACTCTTTCTAACTTAACATATTTTGTATTAGCTTTTGCAGATATTTCATCAGCTACTTCTTTTGGTATTATTCCTAATTCACCTTCAGCTTGTGCAAGTGCTGATTCTATATCTAACATTCGCTGTAATTTATTTTCTTCTTCCCAAATTCTTTTCATTTCAGGAGTACCATACCTAAATTCGATTGGATGTATAGCCATTTTATCATCTCAATTTTTTTGTATATATTTTAATATATATTTTTCATATTTCTTATAGGTGTAGTAATCTTTATATAT
>CACZPT010000010.1 GCA_902783085.1 uncultured Methanobrevibacter sp. | reverse complement strand
GATAATTTCAGTATTAATTATATTGCCGTTTATCTTGTTGTTTTATAATATATTAGGATTATTATAATTCCGATATAGTTTAAAAATGAATTTTTTTCATGTCATGTCCGTAACTCTCATAGTCCGTAACTTTCATAATCATAGTTTAATAGGTACATAAACTTATAATACTCATGGCGGTTTAGTTTTCCGTCCCCGTTCATATCTGCATCCGAATACATCTGATTTATGATATTTTGTGGTGTATGGGCAATATTCATGTCACTTAAGGTTACATAGCCGTTACCATCACGATCTGTATCTTCAAAGCTATTGCTGTAATGATATGATTCATAATCTGGCTCCGGATCGTTGTTAACAGGCTCAGCATAGCTACTAACATTTTCACTTTGTGTTTGATTTGTTCCAATACTTAAAATCGCAACACCGGTAACCAATATTATTATAATTATTATTAGGCTTGTAATTATTATTATGTTTCTAGAAGACTTTTCGTTAGGTTTTTCAATTTTTTCACCGCAATTAGGGCAAAATAATGAGTTTTCATTAAGTTTTTCACCACATTCACTACAGTAATCCATGTTACTATTTCTTTTTTACATTCTATTTAAAATTTACATAATCTTTATTAACAAGATTTTTTAAAAATATATATTCAAATGGAGATTATTTTTATGAATTATGATTTAATTATTGCAAGATATGGTGAAATCGGCCTTAAAAGTTCAAAAGTAAGGTCAAGATTTGAAAGGAAACTTGTCAAAAACATTAAAGCCACAATTGATTGTGATGTTGATAGAAACCAAGGAAGGATTTATATCTTTCCTGAAGACTTTGATAATGCAATAGATAAATTAAACATGGTTTTTGGTATTGTTTCTTATTCTCCGGCAATTTCAACTTATTCTACTTTCGAAGATGTTGATGATACTTTATCCAAATACACTCAAGAGTTAATTAAAGAGGATATAATCGATGAAAATACAAGATTTGCAATTAGATGCAGACGTGTCGGTGAACATGACTTTTCATCTCAGGAAATGGCTGCTTTTGCAGGTGGTGTTGTAAGAAGACAAATCAAAGCTCCAGTTGATTTAACAAATCATGAATTAACAATCTATTTGGAAGTCCGTGATAATGATACTTATATTTATCATGAAAAAATCCAAGGTCCTGGAGGATTGCCTTTAGGAACTCAAGGAAAAGTCGTTGTTTTACTTTCAAGTGGTATAGACTCACCTGTTGCAACATATCTAATGATGAAAAGAGGCTGTGAAGTTATCGCACTTCACTTTGATGCAGATCCATTTGCATCTGAAGCTGTTGTAAACAATGCTAAAAAATTAGTTGACCGTCTTCAAGAATATGCTAAGGGAGCTCCTATTAAAACACACATTGTCAAATACGGTGAATACTTACAGGCCGCTAAAGACTTTGCTCCTGAGAAAATGACCTGTGTATTGTGTAAATCTGGAATGTATAAGATTGCTGAAAAGCTAGCTAATCATTACGGTGCACTAGCTATTGTAGATGGAAGCAGTGTCGGTCAGGTTGCCTCACAAACATTGGATAATATCCTAGCAACCAGATATGGTGTTGATATGCCTATTTTAAGCCCACTAATAGGTCTTGATAAAACAGAAATATCTGAAATCGCTGAAAAAATCGGAACATTTGAAATATCTAAAATGGATGATGGGGGATGTTCTGCAGTTCCGAAATACCCTGAAACTCACGCTGATCTAGAAAGAATTAAAGAAGCTATTGAGGATATGGGCCAAGACGAACAAGTCCAAAAAGCTTTTGAAAATATTCATTAATAAAAATGAGTAATTGGAAGCATTGCTAGGCCTGTTAGACATATTATAATGAAAGTAATGATGTAAATTTCTTTATTTTCTATCTTTTTATATTTTGAAGAAAATATTAAAGGTATTAATGGAACTACCGGTAGGAAATACCTTAATTGAACACCTAAAATTGAATCTGAGCCAACAGGACTCCAGGTTAAGTAAAATATAACATTTATTCCAATATAGCATATTATACAGATTAATCCTAACAGATACTTTTCTTTTTTTCTAAGTTCAATATCGATTTTATAGAATAGTGAAAATCCAATAAAGAATACCAAATACAAAAAATTAACCAATTTAATTCCTTTATATCCTGTATAGTGAAAAAAGTTAGCTTTAAGCAGGAACAAATTAGGAATTGAAACAATCATATCTTTATAGGGTGCTAGAAATTGGGTACCATTAAATAGCACTCAGACCCAATAATTCTAATAATTAATCAATCACACATCGCCGATTT
>CACZPT010000009.1 GCA_902783085.1 uncultured Methanobrevibacter sp. | reverse complement strand
TGCAATTTCGTTGCCTCTATCATCGAATAAATCGATTTTATCATCAAACTTTGCCATTTTTTCCCTCCTAAATAAATAGAGTTTAATATACCACTCTCAATGAAGAAATTTTTCTCCAAATTGAGTAAAGCTACAAAGCAAGTTTTTGCACATAGCCAGCCATATGGTATACAAATTTATCTTTAATTAAGATATAATATAAATATTACCCCTAGAAATTTTTAGAAAACTTTATAAACGATAATAATCAAGAAAATCATTAAGAAAAAAAGCTATAAAAGTATTACTTTTAAAAATGAAATGCTGATGTTGATTATTAAATAACAGATATTATTAAAGTATATTTTAAATATAAACCTCCATTTTATATATTATCCCATTAAAAACATTTAATGAAAGTATATTAATTAAAAAAAAGCAATATTTCGAATTAATACTTTTTAATATTCCGGTAATAATACCCTCAAAAGTAATACTAAATTATCAAAGTAAATAATATAAACTATTTTATATAATAAAAAAACTAATTTTATATAATATGCAAGTTGTAGCAGATGTAGGTGGAATTCCTGGAAAAGACTGTAACGGTTTTTGTAAATATTGTTACTTTAGAAAAGTAAAAGAAATAAAATCATTTGGATGTGCCTATTGTCCACCTAATAAAATTGGATGTGAGAGATGTTCAAAAGGAATAGCTGACTCACAAGGAGAATTTAAAACACCATTTGAAGTTATGAACGAAGTTCAAAACACAATAATGATGAATATGGCTTCAGGCAATATAACTGCAAATATCAGTGGTGGCGGAGATGTTAGTTGTTATCCTCATCTTGAAAGTTTAACCGGACAGCTTAATCAATTTTCAATAAAATCACATTTAGGATACACATCAGGTAAAGGAATAAATGATAGTGAAATGGCTTCAAGATTAATTGATAATGGAGTTATTGAAACCACATTTACTGTTTTTTCAACTGATGAAAAATTAAGACATGAATGGGTTAAGGATAAAAATCCAAAAGAGGCGCTTGCTGCTTGTAAAACATTTTGTGAAAATATTAAATTAACTGGAGCTTCAGTTATAATTCCTGGAGTTAATGATGGGGATGTTTTAAGACAAACCTGTGATGATTTAGAAAGTTGGGGAGCAAAAGGATTTATTTTAATGAGATTTGCAAATACATTTAATGAAGGATTGATTTTGGGAAATGAACCAATTTTAAAAGATTTTGAATCCCAACCGGTGGAAAATTTTGAACAGTTAGTTCACCAAATTAATAAAGAATATAACTTTAGAGTAGTTGGAACACCACTATGTGATCCTGAAACTGGAGGGCCATTTGCAATAGCTAAAGATGAAAATGAAATATTTTTACAGTTTATTAAACCAGTAACTGGTGAAGCAACAATCATCACTTCTAAAATAGCTGCTCCATATATTCAAAAAATATTTGATAAATTAAAAGTCGACAGCGTAAATGTTGTGGCTGCACCAAAAGAAATTGCATGCCTCATTACAAAAGAAGATTTAGAAGCACTTGATTTATCTGAAATTAAAGAATCAGTTATTCTTCCTGGAAGATCATTCGTCCATCAACTTGATGCAGAAAGAATTCTTAGTGGTGATGGGACAGAACGTCTTGTTGGTCGTGGCCCGGATACATTAACTGTTGATGGTGAATTAAGTATAGATATGATTGATGAAAATGTCATAGAAAGAGAATTAGAAGATTTTAATGAACTCGTTGATGCAATTAATTTCTTTGGAATGAGAAGAATATAATCAAAGCCCACACACTTATAAATAGTTATATCATGAAATGACAAATAGTCTTGTGAAATCATCCAAAACACCCATTTTATTAAAATTTGAATTTGGTAAAGTAAAAGGAAATGAAACATTCTTTATTACAGTACTTGGTGCTTTATTGCCAAAATTAAATTTTATAGCAACTTTTTTCTTTAATTTTTATTTTAAATCATAAAATAAGAAATATATTATTCTAATTTTTTGTGCAGTATACTATCATTAGGAAATGAATATTGCACCTGCACTTTTTTTATGATTTTTAATAGCTATTGGTCATCAACAAAAGAACTTTCACTATTGATTTTAACTAAAATATAATCATACATCTTTGATTTTTTAATATCTGCAATTTCAGATAATTTTTTACCATCAATGATAATATTTTCAATTACTTCATGATATTTATCATAATCTAATTTCACACGAACACCATCAAGCTGAGTAGTTAACGGAGCTGGAGAAATTGCATCTTTAATTTCTGGAACTTGATTTTCAATAGCGTTTTTAACAACAATTGAAGGAACTATTGGTGGGTCTAATGTCATTTCTCTTTTTTTATTGTTTAAAATTTCTTCAATTGTTTCAACTAAATTATCCAGAGCTCTAATATCCGGACCTCTTCTTAATCTTCTTGGAATTCTTCCAAGTCCACCAACATAAGCATCAGCCCCTGGAAGCTCTTCAACAGGAATATCTGGTGATCCAGTTACAATAACCGGAATATCAATATCGTCATATAAGAAAGATTTAGATTTAATACAATTTTCAAAACTACCTAATGCAAAAACAGCAATATCATGTTCTTCAATCAAATCTTTTTCTTCTTCTGAAATTCCAGAAGTTCCTTTTCCATCACCTCTTGCAAGTCCCACCATATTATCTTTTGCACCGAATTCACGCAAATATTCTGAAATATCACAAGCTGCATGAGGTAAGTGATGTCTTGCAAGGGTAGGGGATACAATAGCTATTTCAGAACCCGCCATAGGAGCTACACTAATTTTCGCAAGTAGTTCTCGGGCTTTTTCTTCAACTTTTCCAACGTCATTTAATGGAACGGCCATATTTATTACAAGTTCCATTTGTAAAGTACTTTCTTGAAGAATAAAACCTCCTAAATCTTCAATTAGCTCTTTAAATTCTTCACTTTTGTGAACTCCACCAGTAAATGTTAATGTTTCATACATTTTAAAAACCCTCACATAAAGTATTATATATTATTTATAATTCTCTAGTTTCTATCTATATTAATTTTTCCAAAATAGAATATCTCACTTCAATTCTTTCAAATGGATTTTTGGAAACAAATGTGTGTGAAGGAATTTCAACTGATTTAAAATTCTTTTCAATGCCTTTATTTTTTAAATAATCAGGATAAATAATATAATCATAATCAATTTCAACAATAGTAAAACCAATATTTAAAATAATATCTTTTAGGAAGTTAGAATAAACTTTAACCTTTACATTAGAATTATCATGATTATTTAAATATTTTGAAGATAGTTTATAATCTTTAAAAAACTCCAAGATTTCATCATCACTTAAATTAGTATTAGCTATTTTTGAGACCTTTTTAATACTTTCAAAAATTTGTGAAGGAGTGTTTAATTTAATTGGCATTGAATTCATTTTAACCTTACTTTCAGATAATAATATTGCTAAATCACCCTCTTCCAAATCAGGATTTTTATTAACTGTATAATGCTCAATTCCGGCAAATTTAACAATTTCTTCACACATCGGTGTAGTAACTATTTTCATAATTATAATATATATAAAGTGGGTTAATATATACTAAACTATGAAAGTTACATTAAGTTTTGAGAAAACTTCAAGTAGTGATGTTTCAATAATGGTGGATGTTTTAAGAGCAAGTACCACAATTACCTTCGCTTTAGATAATTTTAACGAGATTATACCTTGTTTTAGTCCACAAGAAGCTTTTAAGATTAAAGATATTTATAATGGGATTGTTGCAGGTGAACGTGGAGGAAAAACAATTGAAGGCTTTGATGTTGGAAATTCCCCCGAAGAGGTTAGAAACTATAAAAGTGATTTGAAAACTTTAATATTGACAACGACTAACGGAACAAGAATACTTGAAAGTATGGAATCAACTGTTTTAGTGGGTTGTCTAGCCAATGCAAAAGCCGTAGCAAATAAAAGTGTGGAACTTGCAGATGACCATATCGATGTTGTTATGGCTGGAGTAAAAGGAGAATTTGCCTTAGAAGATTTTTTAGCGGCCGGCGAAATAATTTATCAGATAACACAATGCTATAGTGACTGTGAAATAAGTGATTGGGAAAAATCAGCAATATTAGCTAGTAGAGATTATGAATTATTAAAAAACGCTTTTAAACAATCACGATCAGGAAAACGCTTAACTTCAATTGGATATGAAAAAGATGTTGAGTTCTGTTTAAATAAAAATATTTCAAACAATGTGGGAATTTATAAAAATTACAAAATTTTAAATATTTAAAATGTAATATATACCATAACATAATATTTTTAAAGAGTGTTTTATTAATGAAACGAGAATGTTTAACAATAATCGGTACTGCACATGTATCTGCCGAAAGTGTAGAAGAAGTTAAAGATAAGATTTATGAAATACAACCCGATAGAGTAGCTATTGAACTTGATTATGGAAGATATACTAAACTTAAAAAGTCCATGATGGGAATTGAAGAAGATGAATCAATTTCAGTTACTAAAATTATAAAAGAAAATAAAGTTAGTTTATTTTTAATCACCACATTACTCTCATATTTCCAATCAAAAATCGGTGCTGAAGTTGATGTTCAACCGGGATCTGAAATGATTGGAGCTATTGAAGCGGCTGAAGATTTAAATATTCCAATAGCTCTAATAGACCGTAACATTAATATAACTCTAGAGCGAGCATTGAATAGAATGTCTTTATTTGATAAGCTTAAATTTATATTTGCAATTTTATTAGACCGTGGCGACAGTGAAGAGATTGACATTGAGGATTTAAAAAATCCTGATAATCTTGATGATTTACTTGAGATGTTTAAGGATGAAGCACCGGAAATTTATGAAGTTCTCGTTCATGAAAGAGATGCTTATCTTGCAGGAAGCTTGTTAAGAATCCCTGAAGATAAGGTTATTGCTGTTGTAGGTGCAGGACACCAGCCGGGAATTAATAAATACTTAGATAATCCTGAAACTATTCCCCCGCTTGAAGAATTAAATAAAATTAAAGAAAAAAAGGGAATACCTTGGATTAAAATCTTTTTGGCATTAATCCCTATCTTATTCGTTGTGATATTTTTTCTGGCTTATTTAAATGGTATTAACATAACATGGAATATTTATGAATTTGTTGCAATAAGTATGATTATGGGATTTGTAGGTTCCATATTATCTGGATCTAAAATACAATCCGCAATTATTGGTGGTTTAGTTGCTCCTTTAACTATAATACATCCATTACTTGCTGCAGGTTGGTTTTCAGGACTAGTGGAAGCTAAATATAGAAAAGTAAAACAAAGTGATATTCGCAACCTCGCACATATTGAAGGATTTAAGGATTTATGGAATAATAATATTTTTAGAATATTGCTTGTTGTTATTGGAACAAATCTCGGTGTTAGTATAGCTACATTAGTAATACTTCCATCAAAAGTATTTATTCCATTATTTTTACAAATTTTTGGTGGATAGTGAAAAGTTTTTTATACTTTTAAATATAATATATTATATCTAAATTTTATGGAATAAAATAATATGTATTTGATATTTCGTTGTGATTGTGGAAGAGTATTATACTCCAAACAAGGTGTTGCTACACGTAAATGCGTTTGTGGAAAAACCTTAAAAATAAAAGAACGCAGAATTTTTAAAAAAGTTAATACAAGAGAAGAAGCAACACTTGCAGTTCAAGAAATGCAAGATGAAATATATGGAAACACTGACTTTAAATTAGCCTGTGAATTATAATTTATTAAGGTCTGTTAAAAATGGGCGGAGAAATATTTGAGATTATTATAATATTCATTTTAGTTGTTCTTACTGGATATTTATCTATGGCAGAACTAGCTGTTGTGTCGACACGTAAAGCAAAACTTCAAAAGTTATTAAATGATGGACATAAACAAGCTAAAACTGTACTTGAATTACTTGAAGATCCAAATCAATTCTTATCAACGGTTCAAGTTGGAATTACACTTATTAGTGTGTTAACAGGTGCATTTGGTGGTGTGGCATTATCAGAACCATTATCCAAACTATTTCCACCATACATTCCATATCGTGAAACAATAAGTTTGCTAATTGTTGTAATAGTAACAACATATTTCTCACTAGTCATTGGAGAACTTGTTCCTAAAGTAATAGCTCTAAATAATCCTGAAAAAGTTTCTCTTAAAGTAGCTAGAAGTATGAAATTGCTTTTAAAAGTTTCAAAACCAATTGGGACAGTGCTTTCAAAATCAACCTCCTTTGTTTTATGGTTACTTAGAATAGAAGGAAATACTGATAAAAGCATTACGGAAGAAGAAATCGAATTATTAATCGAAGAAGGAAGGGTTGAAGGAACTATTGAACAGGAAGAGGAAGATATTATTAAAAGAGTCTTTAAACTTGATGACCAGAAAGTAGAATCTATAATGACTCCAAGAAATGAAATAATTTGGATTGACCTTGAAGATGATAGGCAATTAAACAAAGTCAAAATAATGGAAAGTAAACGATCTATATTCCCAATAGCGTCAGGAGAGTTAGATGATTTTATTGGTGTTGTTCAAGCAAAGGATATTCTTTCTTTGATGTTTAGTGAGAATGAATTTGATATCAATTCTATTGTTAAAGAACCTTTAGTTGTTTCTGAGAATTTAGAAACTTTAGAACTTTTAAAAGAATTTAAAGAAAACCAAGAATATGTGCATATGTCTCTTGTTGTTGATGAATTCGGCAGTGTTGAGGGTTTAATTACTTTAAACGATCTTCTTGAAGGAATTGTTGGAGATATACCAGGTATTGATGAAACTGATGATCCGATAGCCACTAAAAGAAAGGATGGAACATGGTTAATTGATGGTAGATTTGGTATTGACCGTTTTAAAGAACTATTTAATATTGATAAAACATTTCCAGATGAAGATGAAGATGGTTTTACAACATTGGCTGGATTTATATTGAGTTTAAGTGGAACAATTCCTGATGTTAAAGATATATATGAATGGGAGAGATTTATTTTTGAAATTGTTGATCTAGATGGACACCAAATCGATAAGATTCTTGTAACTGATTTAGGTGAAAATAACATAACCGAGGACGAATAAATGGAAATGCTTACTTTTTTAATGGAAGTCGTTTTATTAATTTTAGGATTTGTATTTTTAATTAAAGGTTCTGATTTTTTTGTTGATGGTGCCAGCAGTATTGCAAGCATCTTAAAAATACCTACACTAATTGTAGGTTTGACTATTGTTGCTTTTGGTACTAGTGCTCCTGAAGCAGCAGTATCGATAACCTCTTCATTAACTGGTAGTAATGCATTAGCTGTTAGTAATGTTATTGGAAGTAATTTATTTAATATTTTATTAATAATTGGATTGTGTGCTCTTTTAAATGAACTTGAAATTGACCAAAATGTTGTATCTAAAGATTTACCATTTTTAGTTATAATTACTGCAATTCTTTCTGCTTTTATTATAATTGGCTGGAATATTAACCGAATTGAAGGAATAATATTACTTTTAATTGTTGTCGGTTACATTGCTTATTTAGTTTATAGTGCTAAAAAAACAAAAGAAGCTGAAATTGTTGAAAAACCAAAATTAAGCCTTCCAAAAAGTATCATTTACATCTTGGTTGGAATAGCCGGGATAGTAATTGGTGGAGACTTTGTTGTTGATAGTGCATCATATATAGCAATTACATTTGGAATGAGTGAAACATTAGTTGGATTAACTATTGTAGCCATAGGTACTTCTTTACCAGAACTTGTCACTTCACTTACTGCTTTAAAAAAAGGTGAAACTCAGCTCGTAATAGGAAATGTAATTGGTTCAAATACATTTAATATTTTATTTGTACTCGGTTCAAGCAGTGCAATAAGTCCAATTACATTAAATCCAAATATGCTTATTGATGTTTTGTTAATGCTATTTGTTACAATATTGTGTTACATATTTGGAAAAACACAAACCAAATATGATAAAAAAGAAGGGTTAATACTAGTTTTAATATTCGTTTGTTATATGGCTTTCGCAATCCTTAGAAATTAAATCTTTAAGCTCACACGCTTTACAAATACTGGAAGATGTTGGCTCACCACAAATACTGCATTCCTCCAGATTTGTATTAATTTCATTTTCAAAATTTAAAATCTCATTAAATGATTTCATTACATTAAGTTTAATACCTGGATATTTATCTTCACTAATATTTAAAAATTCTTTAATTTTAGATCTAAGAGATAAATGTGAATAAGGACACTCATCTAAATGAATACTAATATTATTTAAAACAGCCCACATTCCAACATCCTTTTCAGGTGTATTCCAAAGTGGTTTGATTCTAGGTATTAATTTAGGATGAATTACATCTAATTCCGGGCCAAATTTAGAAAACTTAATCGTATCACCCCTTGCAAAACTCATTAAAAAAGATTGAATTTCATCATCCAAATTATGACCAGTAGCTATTTTAGAAGCACCTAACCCATAAGCTGTCTTATTTAAAATATTTCTTCTAAAAACACCACATGGAATACAAGCACTTTTAAATTTAGAATAAATATCATCAAGACAAAATCCCTCTTCATCTAAAAATGATTTTTGAATTAATTTAACATTTAAATCTCTAGCATTCTGAATAGCACAATCAACACCATGTTTTCTATAACCTTCAATACCTTCATCAACACTGATTGCAACTAAATCAAAATCTAAGAATTCCTGATATGCTTTTAGAGCATGCAATGTTAAAACACTATCTTTACCTCCAGAAAGTGCAACAGCTATTAATTCACCTTCTTTTATTAAATCATAATCGGATATGAGCTTATTAATCCTTGAAAATATCATTTCATTAAATTCATCTTTATCCAGTCTTGCCATGATAAATATTTTATAATTAAATCAATAAATAATTTTTTGGAAGTGATAAAATGATTACTGCAGATTTCGCAATATTACCTGTTGGATGCGATTCAACAGAATGTAAAGATTATGTAACTGCTGCCGTTCAAGTTATTAAAAATTCTGGCCTTAACTATCAATTAACCGGAATGGGAACACAAATAGAAGCAGAAAATTTAAAAGAATTATATGATGCAATATCTAAAGCACAAGAAGCTGTTTTTGAAATTGGTGTTGGAAGAGTATATACAATAATAAAAATCGATGACAGACGAGATAGAGAAAATAGAACATTAAATGCAAAAATTGAAACTATAGAAAAATTATTAGATTAAAAGTCAAAAAGACCTTTAAACTAATTTATCGGAAGCTGATTTTACAGCTTCAACAACTAAATCTAAATCATCACTAGTTAATGATGGGTGAACCGGTAGGGAAATTACACTACTCGCTGCAATTTCTGCATTAGGTGCACTACCAGTAAATCCTAATTCTTTATAAACCGGTTGAATATATAGTGGTATTGGATAGTGAATACCAGTGCCTATTCCTTTTTGTGTTAAAATATCAATCCAATCATCACGATTTCCTTCAACACGAATTGTGTATTGGTGATAAACATGTTTTGAGCCATCTCTTGTATAAGGAGTTATTACACCTTCAACATCTTTTAAACCATTATTTAAATAATCTGCATTTTCAGCTCTTTTTTTATTGAAATCATCTATAACATTTAATTGTGCCAACCCAATAGCTGCTGAAATATCTGTCATTCTAAAATTATAACCGATATCATCATGATTATACTTTACACGTGACCCGTGTGCCCTAAAAATACGGGCATTTTCTACAAATTCTTCATTATCTGTAGTGATTATACCACCTTCAGAAGTTGTCATGTTTTTAGTTGGATAAAAACTAAAACAAGCCATATCCCCCAAACTTCCAACTTTTTTACCATCAAATGTTGCACCATGAGCCTGTGCAGCATCTTCAATAACAAGTAAATCATGTTTTTCGGCAATTTCTGAAATTGCGTCCATATCTGCAGACTGACCATATAATTGAACTGGCATGATAGCTTTTGTTTTATCTGTTATTAATGCCTCAATTGTACTTGGGTCTAAAGTATAAGTATTTAAATCAATATCTCCAAAAACTGGTTTTGCACCTGTGTAAACAATTGAATTTCCACTTGCTATAAATGTGAAAGGAGTTGTAATTACCTCATCACCAGCACCAATACCAGCTGCTAGGAGTGCAACATGAAGTGCTGAAGTCCCAGAGTTTGTTGCAACACCATATTTAGCACCAACCCATGATGCAAACTTTTCTTCAAACTCTAAAACTTTTGGACCTTGAGCAATCATACCTGATTTTAAAACCTCAACTACATTGTCTATTTCTTCTTGACCAATAATTGGTTTTGCTATTGGAACTTTAATATCGGACACAATATCACCTTTTTACAAATCATACTAATATTTAAATTTAATAATATTTAAAACATTAGTTAAGAAATAGTTAAAGTGATTAATTTGCAAGAGTATAAACTTAAAACAATTGAAGAAGGATTAACAAAAATTGAATTTCCAGAATTTGACAAAATTTCATCAGATGCTCCTGTTTTTTACAATCCACACATGGAATTAAATAGAGATATCTCAATACTTGCAATTCAAACTTTTCAAAAAGAAGAAAATCGCCAAATTGATATTTGTGACTTGTTTGGAGGCAGTGGAATACGCGGTGTCCGTTATAAAAATGAAATCAATGGAGTTGGCCAAGTTTCAATAAATGATATAAGTGAACTTGCCAATAACTTTGAAAAACATAATGTTGAATTAAACAATTTAAAAGATATTGAAATATATCAACATGATGCAAGTATGTTCTTAAGACTTAATCGTGGAAAGTTTGATGTGATTGATATAGATCCATTTGGAACTCCTTCACCATTTTTAGACTCTGCAGGTTACTGTGCACGTCGTGATTCCCTATTATGTATCACTGCTACCGATACATCAGCACTTTGTGGAACATATAAAGAACCATGTATTCGAAAATATAATTCAAAACCATATAAAAGCGAATATTGTCATGAAACTGGTCTTAGAATACTTGCGGGGTTTTGTGCTTTAACATTATCCAAATATGCAAAATGCATTGAAGTTTTACTATCACATAGTACTGAACATTATATGCGATTGTATTTAAGAATTAAAAAAGGATCAAAAAGAACTGATGAGGCTTTAAAAAATCTTGGTTATATTAGTCACTGTAAAAACTGCCTTTATCGTGAAACAAAGCAAGGAATTGCATCATCCACAACAAATATTTGTCCAGAATGTGGTGAAAAACTAATACAAGCAGGACCTTTATGGTTAGGCGATATGCAAAACAAACAATTCATTTCAAAAATGATTGAGGAATCAGATAATAAAAAATTAAATTCGAAAAAAGAACTGTTAAAATTGCTAAATAGCTGTTATATAGAATCTAAAAGCCCAGCTACTTTTTATGATGTTCATTCAATTTGTAGATTGCTAAAAGTAAGTGCTCCGAAACTTGATTTGATTTTTAATGAACTAAAAAAAGAAAAATATTTTGCTGTTAAAACACATTTTAATCCATTGGGGATTAAAACTAATGCCCCTTTATCCAAAATTAAAAAAATTATATTGAAACTTCCAAAATAATCAATCAATATGTGAACAAGTATAAATATTTTACTAAAAAAATTAAAAAATTTCTAAAATTATAAAAAAAATAATAAAACAATGAAAAAATTTGTTAAAAATAATAAGTTAATAAAAAATTTTAATTAAAAAAATAATATTTTAAACTATTTATACTATAATATACAAAAATTGATATAAAGTTTATAACTACGGGGTAAAAAGATGGTTAAAGAAAAAGACAATATAATCAAATTGGATGAAACTGACATCAAAATATTAAAAATTATAAATGATGATGTTAGGACATCCTATAGACAAATTTCAAGAGATTTGGATGTGTCTGTAGGAACTATCCATAACCGTATTGACAAAATGGTTAAATCAGGAGTAATAAAGAAATTCTCACCAGTAATTGACCATGAAAAATTAGGATTTGTATTAACCACAATTATTGGAGTAAGAGTTAAAGGTGGAAAACTCAAAAATTGGGAAGAAAAAACCTTTTTTAACAAAAATGTTGTTGGAATATACGATGTTACTGGAGAATACGACGCATTCTTAATTGCTAAATTTAGAAACACAAATGAATTAAATTCATTTATTAAAGAATTATTAAAAGACCCAATCATAGAAAGAACATATACTCAAACCGTTTTAGATGTCATAAAAGAAGATATAGGTTCTTCAAACATATTATAAAATACAGTAGTAATCAACTACTGTAAACTATTTTTTTAATATTTTAAACATAATATTATAAATATATAAAAATATAAAACTAGTTATATTAAATTTAATCCGAGGTAATAATATTGGCAATTTGTTTACCAGACACACAAGATGATGCCCCAAATATTCCAATTAAATTAACTAGAGTTGGAGTAACTGAAGTTAAAAAATTATTGCGACTTGAAAGAACCAATAAAAGACCTATAATATTGCTTCCTACATTTGATGCTTTTGTTGATTTGCCAAATAATCAAAAAGGAGTACATATGTCAAGAAATCCTGAAGCAATAAGTGAAGTTTTAGAAAATGTTGCTAATGACAGTGCCGTTGAAGTAGAATCATTATGCGCTAAAATTGTAGACAAAATGATGACAAAACACGAATATGCAAAACGTGTTGAAATTTCAATGACCACAGATTACATGTTTATGAGAGAGTCACCAGTGACTAAAAATAAAACCCAAGAAATGGCTAAACTCAAAGCAAAGGCTATTGGTTTTAGGAATGAAAATGGCAATATTGAAATCAGAAAAAGTATCGGTGCTGAAGTTATAGGAATGACTGTTTGTCCGTGTGCTCAAGAATCTGTAAGAGAATCTGATAAAACTAAATTATTAGAATTTTTAGATGAAGAAACTACTCAAAAAGTACTTGATACTGTCACATTTGCATCACATAACCAAAGAGGTATTGGAACTTTATTAATTGAAGTTCCTGAAGATAAAGAAGTTAAAGGAGAAGATATTATTGATATTATCGAACAATCAATGTCTTCACCAGTTTGTGAACTTCTAAAAAGGCCTGATGAAAATGCCACCGTTTTGAGTGCACACAGAAAACCTGTTTTTGTTGAAGATTGTGTAAGAAACATGATGGAAAGAATAGTCCAAAAATATTCTGATTTCCCAGATGACACATTAATTACTTCACGTCAAGAAAATCAAGAAAGTATCCATAGACATAATGCTTTTGCAGAAAAAGTAACAACAATGGGTGAGCTAAAAGCAGAATTAAACTTATAAAGGACTTGATTTAATGAAGAAAACATATGAAATTGCAGGACAAGTGATGGGTTTTTTTGATTCATTTAAAGGATCAAGACCTGCAATTGATAATGATGACATACTAATTGTTAGAAGTCGTTCAAGAAAAGTGATACCAATTAACGAACTTGAAAATAAAGTTTTAGAAATTGGTAAAGAACTTGGCGGTGAAGAAATTCTTGCAGATTCTGCAAAAATTGAAGAAATTCTAAAATCTGGTGATAAACATATAAAAAGTAGTGAATTGCAAACTACCCCTATTGATAGTGGTGGATTTAAAAGAATGAAAAAAGAACTTGAATCAATGGGACTTGTAGTTGTATATAAAGTATTTGAACTCCCAAGTTTTGATGTAATTATTGTAATTTGGGAAGATAAAAATGAAATTCCACCATTATATGTTGAAGTCACAGTTTCTAAAAAAGAAGATTAAAAATGAACAAATACACAAAAAATGATATTCTTTCTATACTTCAAGCAAAAAATTCCGACATTATAACATATATGGAAGAAACTAAAAAATATAGAAAGAATAATCTTATTACTTATTCTAAAAATGTCTTTATTCCACTAACCGAAATTTGTAGAAATGACTGCAGATATTGTAATTTTAAAAAAGATTCATCTGATCCAGAAGCTATTATTTTAAAAACGAAAAAAGAAATTTTAGATGAATTAAAAATAGCTGAAAGATACGGTTGTAAAGAAGCCATGTTTGCATTTGGAGAAGATGCTGATGAAGATAATGCAGTCTTAAAACGATTAAAACAATTTGGCTATGAATCTATGATTGATTATATTGTTGATATTTGTCAAATGACACTTGATGAAACAACACTTCTACCTCACACCAATGGGGGTAATTTTAGCTTTGATGACTTAAAACGCCTAAAAGAAGTTAATGCATCAATGGGATTAATGTTAGAAAATTCATCACCAAGATTAATGGAACTTCCAACTCACAACAAAAGTCCTGGAAAAGACCCTAAGTTACGAATAGAAACTATAACTAATGCTGGAAAGCTTAAAATACCATATACCACAGGTATTTTAATTGGCATTGGTGAAAATATTGAGGAGATAGCTGAATCCTTAATTGAAATTAAAAAAATATCTGATGAATATGGACATATTCAAGAAATTATAATCCAAAATTTCACACCAACACCCGGTATTGAAATGGAGGATTGGCCACAACCAAGTTTACTTGACATGATTCGAACTGTTACTGCAGCAACATTATTGTTTGGTGATAGTGATGTAAGTATTCAAGTTCCTCCAAACTTGAATTATGATACTGCACAAGTTTTTTTATTATGTGGAGGAGACGATTGGGGTGGTGTTTCACCAGTTAGTAAAGATTATGTAAATCCTACATCCCCATGGCCTACAATTGATGTGCTTGAAAAATTAACCAATGATGCAGGTTTTGAATTGATAGAAAGATTATGTATTTATGAAAAGTACATTAACGATGAATGGTTGAATGAAAATCTTTTAGAGAAATCAGCTAATCTATTAAAGCATCGATAACAACATGATCCACACCAGGAGCATATTTTTTAATTTTATTTATTTTTAACAATTCAACATTCCTATCTCCGGCAGCTTGTTTGATTCTTGAAATTGGCCTGGAATCAATTAATTTTTCTGGAACTGTTTCGTGATAATGAATAATTCCTCCACTATTTAAACTGTCAATAGCTACTTTTAAGTAATGGTGTGTTGTTTTAACATAGCCCATAATAATTCTATCTGCATTAAAATCAGGTGTTTTTATAAGACAATCACCTAAAATTGGATTAATATTATCACAATTATTCAATTTGATATTTTCTTTTAGATAATAATAAGAATTTGGATTAATTTCAATAGAAATCACTTTATGTGCATTTGAATGAACACCAATAGGGATAGAAAAATAACCAATACCTGCAAACATATCAATAACAGTTTCTTCATCTTTAACTAAATTAGCAATTCTTAACCTTTCTGAGGTGTTACCTTTTGACCACATTACCTTAGCTAAATCTAGTTTGAATAAACATTTATTTTCTTTGTTTATAGTTTCTGTTTCGCTACCATATAATATATCATAACTAGGTTCTCTTTTAGTTCCTTGAATATGTTTTATTTTCATTATTGTTTTAACATTATGTTTTTTTGCTAATTTATCTAAATCACCATTTTCAAATTTGTTATCTAATATTAAAATATCTCCAATTTTTTTATATTTCATTAAAAGCACACCTCATATATTAACTAATTTAAATTTAATAGTATTAAAAAATTTCATGAATTAACACAAAGTTTATATACTTCAAAAAGCTAATAATTAAAATGTTAGTTTAAAACTAATTTGATTCTGATTTTAAATAAAATAATTATATTTTATTGTAGATAACCTAAAAGTAGTTGAAATTATATTTTAAATACTTATAGAGGTGTTTTTAAATGGATGATAAAATTTTAGAAGGTACAACTACCGTAGGAATTACATGTAAAAATGGTGTTGTATTTGCAAGCGAAAGAAGAGCTAGTATGGGTAATTTAGTAGCTCATAAAGTCGCAGAAAAAATATTCAAAATTGACGATCACATCGTAACAACCATAGCTGGTTCTGTTGGAGATGCACAAAGCCTTATGAAAGTAATTGAAGCTGAAGTTTCTCTTTATCAAATGAGAAATAATGATAATATTAGCGTTAAAGCTGCAGCATCATTAACTGCAAATATATTACGTTCTGGACCAATGTATGTCCAAACATTACTTGGTGGAATGGATGGTGATGAACCTTCACTTTATTCACTTGACCCGGCTGGTGGAATGATTAAAGATACTTATATCTCAACTGGATCAGGTTCTATCGTAGCATATGGTGTTTTAGAAGATAGATACACTGATGAACTTACAACTGACGAAGGAATTGAAATAGCCATAAGAGCCATAAGGGCTGCCGCTGAACGTGACACATATTCTGGAAATGGATATTTAGTTGCTAAAGTGGATGAAAATGGCTTTGAAATGTTAGATAATGAAAAAATTGATGATATTCTAAAGAAAATATAAGCAAAACTAATTTTTCATAACCTAACTATTTTTTATATAATGGGTGTACATAGTTTGTGGATTAAACTGATTGAAAAGCTTTATGGCTGTTTGCAAACTATTATATACACCAACTTTTTTTGAAGGGATTATATGACTTCAGATATTTTAAATGATATTAAAAAAGAGATTATGGCAAAATTACCAAAAGATACACAGGTTTCAAAAGTAGAATTTGAAGGACCTGAAGTGGTAGTTTATACTAAAAATCCACAAGTTATTACTGAAAACGGTGATTTAATAAGATCACTTGCAAAAGAGCTTAGAAAAAGAATAATTATTAGATCTGACAAAAGTGCATTGCTTGGACCTGAAGAAACTATCAACAAAATTCATGAAATAGTTCCTGAAGGTGCAGAGATTACTGATATTTACTTTGATACCGTAACCGGAGAAGTAGTTATAACCGCTAAAAAACCAGGGCTTGTTATTGGTAAATATGGTGCTACATCCAGAAATATTGTAAAAAATACTGGTTGGGCTCCAAAAATATTAAGAACCCCACCAATAAGTTCTGATGTTATCGGTAAAATTAGAACTACCCTTAAAAATAGCAGTAAAGATAGGAAAAAATTATTGCAGAGACTTGGACGTCAAATCCATCAAGGTAGTAAATATCCAAATGATTGGGCTAGAGTAACATCAATGGGTGGATTTAAAGAAGTAGGACGTTCATCAATGCTTTTACAAACACCCAACAGCCGTGTTTTACTAGATTGTGGTGTTAATGTAGCTGCACCAGATAACAAAACTGCATTTCCTTATTTAAATGCTCCAGAATTCTCGATTGAAGAATTAGATGCAGTTATTATTTCTCACGCACACTTAGACCATTGTGGATTTGTACCATACCTTTACCATTACGGATATGAAGGACCAGTTTATTGTACAACCCCAACAAGGGATTTAACAACATTATTACAACTTGACCATATCGATATTGCTCACAGAGAGGGTAATCCTTTACCATTTAATGTAAAACACATTCATAAAGCTATTAAAAATACAATTACTCTAGATTATGGTGAAGTAACCGACATATCTCCAGATATTAGATTAACATTACATAATGCAGGCCATATCTTAGGTTCAGCAATATCCCATATGCATATTGGGGATGGAGCTCACAACTTAGTTTATACTGGAGATTTTAAATATGAACCATCAAGATTACTTGAACCTGCAACTATTAGGTTCCCTCGTGCTGAAACAGTAATTATGGAAAGTACTTACGGTGGTAGAGAAGATGTTCAACCATCAAGAAATTCCGCTGAAAAAGAAATGATGAAAACAATTTGTAAAACATTAAAACGTGGCGGAAAGGTATTAGTTCCAGTATTTGCTGTAGGAAGAGCACAAGAACTTATGGTTGTAC
>CACZPT010000008.1 GCA_902783085.1 uncultured Methanobrevibacter sp. | reverse complement strand
TAGTTATGTTATATTTAAAAAGTTATAATAGAAAAATATATATTAAATTAATAAAAAAATTATATAATATGTCAGATATAAGCAAAACTACTATAAATTTACCTAACGAATTGAAAAAAGAACTTAAAAAAATGGCTATTGATGAAGATACTTCATTATCTGGATTAATCATTAAAATGATTGAAGAAGGATATGAAGCAAGAAAAAACGATATTTCTGAATAGTTATTATTGTTTTATTGATGAATTTTCATTTTCATTATATTCAAGACAACATGTCTTGATATTATTTATCTTATTTTTTAAATTAATTTATTTTATAGAATTTAATGTTAGTGCGATAAATTGGGTTTTAGATGATTCTTCTATAAATATTGCAAGAGATTCAGCTTCTTTTAACGTATCACCAATACAAATAACACCATGATTTTTTAAAATCAATACATCTTCACTACCAAGTCCTTCTGCTGCTTTAATAGCTAATTCACTAGACCCAGGTTTTTCATATTCAATCGATGATAAATATTCATTATTAATTTGACCAAATCCTTCTAATCTTTTTATTTTTTTATTTGAGAATGAAAATCCTGTGGCATAAGGAGAATGTGTGTGAACGATTGCATTTATATCCTTTCTTTTTTTATATATTTCTAAGTGCATTTTCACTTCAGAAGAAGGTTTACCTTTTGTCAAGCAATTTCCATCAAGGTCAACTAATACAATATCGTCTTCTTTTAAATTGTTTAATGATTTTAGTGTAGGAGTAATTGCAATGATATTTTCATCTACTTTAGCACTGACATTGCCTGCTTTACCTGAGACAAGTCCTTTATTAAAAATATTATTTGAGCATTCAATAATTTTAGAAACATTTTCTACCATATTATCACATTTAATCTGTAAATTTATATATTAAATATTTTCCTTTGTAAATAACAGGAACCTCTGCTGGAGTAGGTTCAATATTATAGATTTTTTGATATTCAGTTTGAGTCTGGAAAGTACCGGAATTGATTAAATGAATTCCTTTGTATTTTTTGTGAGTATTAATATGAACATGTCCAGTATGGAATATATCCGGTATATTTTCAATAACTAAATAATCTTCAAGTTCAGAAGCAAGTGGAGTTCTTTCACCATAAATTGGAGCAACATGTCTTTTATTAAGCAATTCTTCCATAATTAATTCATTTTTCTCAAGAGTAAAGTCTTTAACAGCCATTACTAACTCATTAAAACTTTCACCATGATAAATCAGTACTTCAATTCCATCAAGAGATACAACAGCCGGATTACTTACAAATTCAACATTATCAAGTTCATACAATTCTTTTGCAAACTCTTCAGGAACTGCAGGCTGAGGTTCTGCAAGTCTACATGGATCGTGATTTCCAGGGGCAATAATGATTTTAATATCACTTCTGATATTGCCTAAAAACCTTGCAGCTTCTCTATATTGTAGACGAACATCGGAAATTGAGAGTTCTTTGTCTTGGTTTGGATATACACCAACACCGTCTACTAAGTCTCCACCGATAACTAGATATTTAACATTTTCTGCAACATTTCTTTGTTCTTCATTACCGTATTCACAGTTAATCCAATCGATAAAGTTTTTAAATTCATTTTCAAGAAATGTTAAACTTCCAATATGAACATCAGATAAAAATACAATACTGAAATCCATTTCTTTTTCTTTTATTCTTGTAACACCGGGGAAAATAAGTTCGTTAGCACTATATCCAAATTTATTAAAGTTTGAATTTTGATTTTCATATTGTGTTGTAATGACGCCTACAACTTCATCTTTAACGAGTTTTTCAGCCTGTTGAAAAAGTTCCTCGTTTTTATTTGAGAATAATATTGAAATTGAACCTGTATCATCTTCAAAATCAACGATTTTATGTCCATTTTTAGTGGATTTAATATCTTTTACCATTAAAATAAGATTTATTGTTGTCTGTGATTCATCGATATCAGATACTTTTGTAGTCATTTTAAGTTCTGGTCTTGCTGAAAGTATTTTATGAAGCTTTTCATATCTAGATTTGAAGTATTGAATTAAATCTCCAATTTCACCTGTAGTATATGATTTTTTAGAGGTGTCTTGTATTATTTTAAAATCATATTCAACATTACTTTTTTTTAAGTTTCTCTTAAATTCTATTTTTTCATCAACTACTTTTTCAGAATTAGTTGGTAAGGTTTTAGGCTTTTTATCTTCATCAGATTTTTTTTTAAATGAATCAATTGTTTTTTTTTCATTTTCCTTTTCTTCACTAGGCTTCTTTTTATCATATAAAAGTTCATCAATGACTTTTCCATCAACTGATATTAAGTCGTTCATATTAAAATTATTGCTTTTTAATTTAACAATAAGTGAAGAAGCCAGATTAATGGGATTATCTGAATTTATAATTTTTTTATAAGCATCTGGAGATAAATTAATCCCTTTTTTCGCAAATTTTAATAAAACCTTATTTGTCATATCAATTAAAATTTTTATTTTTAATATTAATAAACTTTGAGAATTTTAACTTATTACATTATTTGTGTTTGAAAATATTTCATAAGCTAAAAATCTATAATTTAAAAAATGCTTTGAGTTATATTTATTATATATTAAAAATATAATTTTACTTATTATATAGTTTATATTTTAATAAACAAGATGTGATATAATGGCAAAAATACTTAGAATATTATTGGTTATCGTATTATTCATAATATTTTTTGAAGTTGGACTATTTAGTTCATATACAATTGTCACAGGTGAAGCCCCTGACGTTAAGGGATTAATGGATATGCAAATTGCGGAAATATCAAATATTTTTAGTCCATCAACTGTTAATGATGTTTTAGTTAAAGATCCAACTAAAATTAATATTTCTAATCGGATGGATGTTGCTAGGCATATGGAAAATCTGTCGAGTGTTGATGGAATTAATGTGGATTCTATTAATGTTACTACTTACGATGACACTGATGATGAAAGGATTAATGTTACAATTGAAGCTTTAGGTTATGCTTCTCCAAATTCAACATCAGGACAAATTGTTATTAGTCAAGATCCTGCATATAAGGTCATTGTTAAAGCAATAGCAACGTATAAAAATGGAAGATTTGCCGTTGATATAAAAAGCATGACTATTGAGTCTGTATTGAAATTGTATTAGGTAATTATTATGATTAATGTTGTAGGAATTGGTCAAAATAGAGATAACATTACTTTAGGTGCTTTAAAAGCAATTGAAGAATCCGATGTTATCATTGGTTATAAGAAATATATTAATCAAATTGATGATTTGATTGAAGGCAAAGAAGTTATCAAAAAAGGTATGGGCGATGAAATATCTAGGGCTGAATTAGCTATTGAAAAAAGCATTAATGGTGAGACCGTATCTTTAATCAGTTCAGGCGATCCAGGCGTATTTGGAATGGCTAATGTTTTATATCAAATTGTTTCAAAATATGATGACATTGATATTAAAGTTTATCCTGGTGTTTCTGCACTTAATTATGCTTCTTCCAAATTAGGAGCTCCTTTACATGATTTTGCAGCTATTAGTTTAAGTAATATTCTAACTCCTTTATCTGAAATTGAAAAGAAATTAAGATATGCACTTGAAGGAGATCTTATTGTTGCAATTTATAATCCAATTAGTAAAACGCGTAAAGAACCTTTCAGAAGATTTAAAAAATGTGTTTTAGAATGTAAAGGTGAAAATGCATTAATTGCTATTGTAGACAGTACTTATGAACCTGCAAAAGAAACTATTGTTAAAGTAAAAGATTTGACTGAAGATATTGTAAATATGTCCTGCACATTAATCGTAGGTAATGATTTAACTTATGTTCAAAATAATAAATTAATAACTCCTAGAGGTTATGTTATAAGATCTAATATTCATGAATTATCAAAACAACACTATGAAAAGTTCTTAAATGGTGAAATTCCAAAAGGACCAAACAGAGATTGTGAATTTTATCCATGCCATTATGATGGACAATGTTGTGATTTCTGTTATTGTCCATTTTATCCTTGTGGTGATTCCTCAACTGGTGGTGAATGGATTAAGGGTAAAAATGTTTGGAATTGTAAGGAATGTATGTGGCTTCATGATGAAGAAGTTGTTAATTGCTTAAGAGAACCTATAGAAGATATTTTAGATGAAGTTGATGATTTAAAATCTAAGAAGAAAACTTTATTAAAACTTAGAAGGGCTTGTTTATTAAATAATAATCCAACAGACTTATAAGGTGTTAAAATGTCGATTAAAAATCTATTAATTGAAATGAAAAACATGTCGGAATTAATGGTTGATTTAGCTTACTCGGCAGTGTTATTTAATAGTAAAGATGCAGCTGAAGAGGTATTAACTTTAGAAAATAGAGTTAATGCAATGAATTATCAAATTAAAACAGAATCACTTGTTGCAGCTAGGTCTTATGAAGATGCTGAGAAATTAACTGCATTGCTTGAAATTGCTGAAGCTGCTGAAAGTATGGCAAATGCTGCTAAAGATTTGGCTGATTTAGTTATTAAAGGTATTAAACCTCACCCAGTATTTAAAATGGTGATGGAAGAATCTGACAAAATGATTGCAAGAGTTAATGTTATTGAAGAGTCAGAGTTAAGTAATAAAACTTTAGGTGAATTGCTTTTAGTGAATCGTACTGGAATGCGTGTAATTGCAATTAGAAGAGGGGAATCATGGATTTATGGACCTGATAAAAATACCATGATTTTAGCAAAGGATTCTATACTTGCTAAAGGAACTGATGAAGGTGCAGAGCTTTTAAGAAAATTAGCTTCTGCAGAATGTTGTCTTGATGATATTCCAGAGGAATTAGAAGAAGAAATATAATATTTTTTTTGTTTGATGTGATAATATGAAGGGGGGTTGTGATATGCATGAAAGTAAATCCAAAGAAGAGGATTCGCACTACACTACCTTCGTTTTCAAAATTTTACAAAAACAATGATTATATTATAAAAGAAGGACTTATTGCTCTTTTTATTTGCGCTGTTGGAGATTTATTTGCAGGAATAGTGTTAGGAAACATGACTTTTTTCCTTAAATCTTTTCCAGGATTATTAGTTATTATACCTGGCGCTATTGGAATGAGAGGAAATATTTTTGGATCTTTTGCATCTAGATTATCTACTAATTTACATATTGGTATGATTTCTCCTAAATTTGAAAAATCTGAGCAATTATATAATAATATTTTTTCTGCTTTTGTTTTAACACTTGTTTTATCAATATTTTTAGCTATTGTTGCTAAAATTTTCTGTATTATTTTGAATTTTGATTCTATTTCCCTAGTTGATATTACATTTATTAGTGTCATTGCCGGAATCATTTCAAACATTATAATGCTTCCAATTACTATGTTTATTTCATTTAAGAGTTTTAAACATGGTTGGGATCCTGATAATATAACGACACCAATTATTGCTGCTGTTGGAGATTTATTTACTTTACCTGCGATTATTTTGTCAACAATTATTTTAACATTTATTAATTATAATTTCCTGTTAAAAAATGTTATTTTTGTTGTTATGATAATAGCTATTATTTTGGCTTTTATTTACTCAATTAAAATGTCTGATGAGTCAAAAACTATTATTTATCAGTCAATTCCAGTTCTATTTTTATGTTCCTTTTTAGGAGTTTCAGCTGGAGGAATTTTAAATAGCTCTATTGAAACCTTACTTACTAATCCTTCATTACTTACATTATTACCATTATTCTCTGGATGTAGTGGTAGTTTAGTAAGTATTTTAGGGGCTAGATTATCATCTGGACTTCATTATGGTATAATTGAGCCGTTAAAGAAACCTACTTCAAATACTATTGATAATTTCATTGTTTCATATATTTTTGCAATTATTTTATTCCCTTTCATCGGTTTTATTGCGGAAAATGCAACTGTTATTTTAGGTTTAGTAGGTGTTGGATATATTAATATTTTATTAATTTCAGTAATATCTGGTCTTATTTTAGTTTCAATAATGATTTTTGTTGTTTATTATATTTCTATTACATCTTATAATAGAGATTTAGACCCTGATAATATTGTTATTCCAATTTCAACTAGTTTAACAGATTCTGTTTCAAGTTTAACATTAATTATAATATCATTATTAATATTAGGTTCTTTAATTTAATTCCATGCTTTTATTACAAACTCACAAGGTTGTGTTGTGAAATATTCATAGATTAATTTATTTTTATCAAAATCCTTATAAACTCCAACTAAAACAGCATTAGTGTTTTTTTTATTGAGATGCAGAAATATTATAGAACTTGATTCTTCAGCGAAGTTACTTGCTATTTCATTGTTTAGATAAATGTTTGTATTTGTAGCCGTATTTTGTAAATTTTTTTTATATAATGTCGAATCAAGGCTCCATTTTACATTGTTTTTTTCTTTCTCATCAAGTATTAGGTAATAATCCATCTTTTTTAAATCGCTTTTATATATTTTAAAATAACCGCAACAGTAGTTCTTATGGTTATGATTACATTTTCCTTCATCATTTAAAAAGTCTATTAGCACGAATTTTTTGAAAAAATCACATTTAACAAGTCTTGATATACTGTATATGTTATTTGCATTTTCCTCACATCCAATTTTTACACTTGAAATTGATGTGTCTTGAGGGATTAATTCCATTGATGATTTAAATTTCGAGTCGAATATTTTCTTTGTTACAAGTCTTTCATAATCCCTTCCTAATTCTTTAAATTTAAAATATGACACGCTATTTGGTATTATATTTTCATCTTTGTTTACAATTGCAAGTCCAACTCGTTTACTTTTATAATCTTCCCAATTAATTGGATTTCCAGGATTATTTATTAAATATTCACATGTTTGCGTTAATATTTCTTCAATATTTTCGTTTTCTATATTTTTAGAAAGTATTTCTTCTACTGTTTCTGAAGTATAAGTGATTAAACCCAAAATTAAAATAATTATAAGGCCTACCACCAGTATTTCAAGTGTATTATTTGCATGATTATCCATTCACATCAACCCATATTTTTTCTTGTGCGCATCATCTAAAATCAAACTGTTTGGATTTAGGGGATTTAATCTTTTACCGTTATACCTGTCATGAAAAACAACATGATCTACGCATGATACCGTATCATTCTGCCCTGGAAAATGAGGATGAATAAATGTTTCTAGACCATAGTGAGGACAAACACCTTTTCTTTCTAATCTACATAAATAACAACTACCGTCTGAACTTTCATGGAAATAACCATTTTTTAAACAGTTATCTAATGTATTTCCATCTCCATGATGGATATATGGATCGTATGGACATTTTTTAATATATAATGGTGATGTAGCTGAAAAATAAGTCTCAGATGCATCAACATTATGGAAAAATAAATATGCATACAGTCTTTTTATATAATAGATTGTATCTCCTTCATATCCAATTCCACTAAATGCATGTAATATGGAATATGGTAAAGGATCTTTTAGCCCTTCAATCGATGAATTACGCACTAATATTTTATTAAATGAATTATCTCCTTTATTAGCTATTATATGAACTTTGAATTCTACTTTCCATGGGCTGCTTGAACTTTCTACAGATAGGACTTCCGATTCAATATCTATGTCATATTTTTTCTTATATTCTTCATTCTTTTTGTTCAATTCTTTTTCTAATGCTTTTTTAACTTCTTTTCTGCTGTTTAATATAATATGGCCATCATATACTTTTTTTGTCATTGAATCAATAGATTCTCTTCCAAGAACTTCTATATTTCTATCATAGTCATCAATAATATTTTTAAAATTTTCTCCTTCTATTGTTTTAGTATTTTCACTTTCAATGTAATTTAAGCTATTTACGGCAAATATTACTATTAAAATAACAGCTATAATTAAAATAGCCGTTGTTCCTGTTATTATATTTCCTTTATTATCAATTTTCGAATTATACATCAATTAAAATTAGAATTGTATTTAAGATAATTATTTTTGAACTGCGACAGTGTGATTTTTTTCAAAGTTTATATATGATGTAATTAAAACTATTAATAGTTAAAAAAATTTTAAGATTTGGAGGATTTATATGTCAGATACTGTTAGAATGTGGCGTCATATACAACAAAGATACAATCTTGTTGGTTCAAAATGTAGTAAATGTGGTGATGTATTTTTCCCAGCTCGTGTAGTTTGTCCTAATTGTAGAAGAAAAGGAAATCTTGAACCATTCCAATTTTCCGGAAAAGGTAAAATTCATACTTTTTCAATAATCAGATCTGCTTCAGATGATTTTAAAAAAATGGCACCTTATGCTGTTGCTGTTATTGAATTAGAAGAAGGGGCTAAATTAACTTCACAACTTGTTGATTGTGATGTTGATGATATTGAAATTGGCAATCCTGTTGAGATGGTATTTAGAAAAATTTCTGAAGACGGTCCTGACGGCGTTATTTCTTATGGATTTAAATTTAGAGTTGTTAAATAACTAGTTTTTTTAGTAAATTTTCTTTCCTTTTTTCTTTATTACTTTTTTTTAAATTTATTTATCTTTCTTAATAACTACCTTTAAATAATACATTTTTTAATATTAATATTATGTTAAAAAATTATGGAATTATACTTATTAGTCATGGTAGTAGTTTACCTTATGGTGAAATTACATTTAATGAAATTAAAGATAAATTTATTAAAAAAACTGCTTTATCAACAGAAATTGGGTATATGAAAGTATCTGAACCTTCTATTGCTGGAGCACTTGAAAATTTAAAAAATGAAGTTGAAAACTTGGATAAAATTATTGCACTTCCAGTATTTCTAGCTCCAGGAATTCATACAAATATTGATATACCTATACTTTTAGGATTAGAACCTCTTGAAGTAGATCCCAGATGTCCTGATGGTAATTATCCTGAAGACCATTATCTGTCTATAGCTGATGATGTTGATTTTGATGGAGAAATTGAATTATTGCCATGTATTGGACCTGATGATGATTTATTAGATTTTATTAATAAAAGAATCGATGAAGTATTGCTTACATCTGAGCTTGATGATGATGCTAAAACTGGTGTTTTGCTTGTTAGTCATGGTTCAAGATTAAGGTATAATAAGGAATTTACAACAGCAATATATGATAAATTTAATAAAAATACAGAATATCCAACTACTTTTGGTTTTATGGAATTAGAAGAACCTAATATTCCAACAGCTATTGATAATTTAGTTAGTGAAAATGAAATTGATAGATTAATTGTTGTTCCAATATTTATTGCTCCGGGGGTTCATACAACTAACGATATTCCAACTATTTTAGGGCTAAAAGAAGCTCCTTCTCATCACCACCATCATCATGACCATGAAAGTGAGCATCATCACCATCATCACGATTTATCAACGGTTGATTTTGATGGAGAAATTTTATATCCTGAACCTATTAAAGCCGATGATATTTTAATTGATATTTTAGTTAAAAAAGTTAATAATGCTTTATAAGAATTATTAATTTTTTTAATCCATTCCTTTTAGTTAGGGAAACTTTAAGTATTTTTAAGTATAGATTATTCATTAATAATTTTTTAAGAGATGTTAATATGTCTGATGAAAAAATAGGAATTTTACTTTTAAGTCATGGAAGCAGATTAGATGACGGAGAAGAAGTAATTAAAGCTTATAAAGAAATGTATCAAAAAGAATTTCCTCAAGCTATTATCGAATATGGATTTATGGAAATTAGAAAACCGGGAATCCCTGAAACTATTAATAAATTAACTAAAGATAATGATTTAGATAAAATAATTGTTGTACCTGTTTTTGTAGCTCATGGTCTTCATACAAAAAGGGATATTCCTCATCTTTTTGGAATTGAAAGTGATTATAAAGATGAAGGTGAACATCATCACCATCATGACCATAACCATGGACATCATCATCACCATCATCACGACCATGATGAAGAGGAATTTGAATTTGATGGTGAAATTATTTTAACTGACCCTTTAGGTATTGATACTAGGCTATATGAGATTATTAAAGATAGAATTTCTGATAATATTTAAACTAAATATTTATATAATATGAGTTGTATAATTTTCATTACATTTTATTTAATATAATAGATTATAGTTGGGATATTAATGAAATTTAATAAGATTATTTTATTTGTATTAATTATTTTTATTTTAATGTCTATTTCAGCTGTAAGTGCTGAAGGTAATAATACTGTTATATCTAATGATGTTGATTCAGATACTCAAGGAAATACAGTACTTTCAATTTCTAATGATATTAATCAAGTATCTGTTGATGAATCTTCTTCAAATGGATCTTCTATTATTTCCAGTGATTTAACTAAGTATTATAAAAATGCTAGTAAATATGAAGCAATTTTTTTAAACACTAATCAAACTCCATTAGCTAACACTAATGTTACACTTTCAATCAATGGTCAAGATTATATTAGAACTACTGATGGGAAAGGTATGGTACAATTTTCTATTAATTTAAATCCTGGTGTTTATAATTTAACGGCTACTAATCCAGCTACTGGAGAAAGTGTAGTTAATAAAGTAACAGTTTTATCTACCATTTCTGGACAAGATATTACTAAGTATTATAAAAATGGAACTCAATTTTATGTAAATGTTGTTGACGGACAAGGTCGTCCAGTATCAGGAAAGGTTGAATTTAATATTAATGGTGCAATTTATGAAAGAAATGTTGTTAACGGTACTGGAAGATTAAATATTAATCTTCCGCCGGGTAATTATACTATCACTTCTGAAAATCCTTTAAATGGAGAAAAAATTTCTAATGTCATAATTGTTTTATCCACTATTTCTGGAAATAATATTACTAAGTATTATAAAAATGGAACACAATACTTCGCCAATTTAGTAGATGGTGCTGGTAATCCTTTAAATGGAGTAAATGTTACTTTTAATATTAATGGTGTATTTTACAGTCGACCTATTGTTAATGGTACTGCAAGATTAAATATTAACTTAGATCCAAATACATACACATTAACAGTTATTAATCCTGTTAATAATGAACAATATTCTAATACTGTAACTGTTTTAAACAAACTTGTTCTTAAAAATTCTCAAAGTGGTGGAAATGTTTCTATTGAATATCATAATAATGAAAAATACCAAGTTACCGCTTATTATGGTAATGGAACATTAGCTACTGATGAAGATGTTACATTTAATATTAATGGTGTTTTATATACTAGGAAAACAGATTCTAATGGTACTGCTGGTTTAACTATTAATTTAGACCCTGGAGATTATGTTATTACTGCCGGTTTTGAAGGATGTACAATTTCAAATCTTATTAAAGTAAGAATTACTCCAGACATTCAATTAGGACCAACAACTGTTAAAGTTGGAGGAATCTTTAACTTCACCTTAACACAACATACAACCGGTTTGCCTGTTACCGGTAATCATATGGGTATTATCTACTTTAATGATACTGGTTGGGGAGCTTATCCGAACCAAAATGGTGTTGTTAAATTTGCATTAAACGTTCCTGCTGGAGACTACCTCTCCTACATTGGAATGACGGATGATGGAACATATTCATCTAAATGGACTATGAATACTATAAAAGTTGTTAATTAGTTAATGTTAACATTAACTACTTTTTTTATTATTTTTTAAAACTTAAAATTTATTTATTTTAAAATCAATATTATTATTTATGACTTTAAAAGTCTCTGATATTGGAGAAAAAGAGCTAATTAATTATATTTTATCAAAATCAAATCATATTATTCCTGATGATTGTGCTATTTCTAAATTTAGTAATTTTGATTTGATTTCTACATGCGACATGTTAATTCAATCTAAACATTTTCCTAAAAACATGTCTTATTTTCAAATGGGTTTTAAAGCAGTGACTGTTAATGTTAGTGATTTGGCTTCAATGGGTGCTTCTCCTTTAGGTTTTTTATTAGCTATTGGACTTCCAAAGGATTTGGAATATGATTCATTTAAAGAAATTATCAGTGGCGTTTTAAACGCTTGTAAATATTATAATATTCCTTTAATTGGTGGAGATACTAATGAATCGTCTGAAATTATTATTTGCGGAACGGCTTTAGGTTTAAATGATAAGCCATTAATGAAAGACACTTATAATGATGGTGATTTGATTTGTCTTAGTGGTAGTATTGGTCTTGCTGCTTTAGGTTTTAATTTAGATGGAGATAATATTTACACTGATAAAGCATTAAATCCAAAAGCAAGACTGAAAGAAGGTATTATTATTAAAAAAGCCGGCGCTACTTCGTCAACTGATATCACTGATGGCCTTGCAAGTGAGTTATATGGGATGAAAAAAGATGATTTTGGTTTTATGATTTATGAAGATAAGCTTGAAATATCTGATGAATTTAAAAAAATAGCTTCGAATTTAAATTTAGACTATTTGGATTTGGTTTTACATGTTGGCGAAGATTTCGAGCTTGTTTTTACAATGGATAAAAATATTTCACTAGATATTGATTATATTGTTATTGGTGAGGTTAATAAGTCAGGTAAAGTTGAAATAACGCTTTCAAATGGTGATGTTAAAGAAATGGATAAAAGGGGTTATAATCACTATGTTAGTTAGTAAAGATTATTATAAGAAAAGTTCAAAGTCTCAAAAACTTAGATGTGAAATTTGTGCAAACTATTGTAAAATTGCTGATGGTAGATGTGGAGTTTGTAAGAATTATAAAAATGTTAATGGGGAGTTGATTGATTTAAATTATGGGATTGTCTCATCTTTAAGTCCGGATCCTATTGAAAAAAAGCCTTTAAATCATTTTTTACCTGGTAGTTTTACGTATTCGATTGGTGGTTTTGGGTGTAATATGACTTGTTTACATTGCCAGAACTATATGATATCACAGGAATATAATAAAAATGTTAGGGGTATTAAAATAACACCAGAAACCATAGTGGAAAATGCACTTAAGTATAATTGTTTATCAATTGCTTGGACCTATAATGAACCTACTATACACTTACCTTTCAACAAAAAAACTTCTTTGCTTGCAAAGTCAAAAAATCTTAAAGTCATCTATGTAAGTAACGGTTATATGTCAACTCAATCATTAAATGAAATTTTAACATTTGTCGATTCTTTTAATATAGACTTAAAATCTTTCTCAAATGATTTTTATAAAAAAGTCTGTGGTGGAGATTTAAATATAGTTTTAGATAATATTAAAAAGATTTATGATGAGGAAAAACATTTAGAAATTACAAACTTACTTATTAATGGTTATAATGATTCAATAAATGAAATTAATAAGTTATGTGATTTCATTATTGATGAATTGTCATGTGATGTTCCACTTCACTTTTCAAGAGCTTTTCCATACTATAAAATGAAAGATATTACTCCAACAAATAAAGAGATTTTATTTAAAGCCCGTGAAATTGCACTAGATAAAGGAATAAAAAATGTTTATTTAGGTAATATTTAAAAAAAGTTAGTTTATTCTCCAAAACTAACTCTTTCAAATTTTTCTAATGATTTAAGTGATTTTGTAGCATCAACACCAATTTTTGTTGTTGTACCATCACTTTCAGCAACAGGATCAAGGGATGAACCACGCACATTAGGAACAATCATAATGTCTCTGTCACCTTTAACACGTGTAGAAATTGCATATTCAACATCTTCAGCATCAAATACATCAACATCAGTATCTACAACAACACAATGTTTAAGTGAAGGGTGAGCAGATAGTGCCGCCATTATTGCGTTTTTTCCATCTCCTTCAGTTTGCTTGTTAATTGAAATAACTGAATGCAGCCAACAACATCCCCCTTCTGTTAGAACAACATTTTCAACTTTAGGAACAGCATTTTTAACAGATTTATATATCCTAGGCTCCTGAGGAAGTCCTTGTAGTAATTTATGTTCAAATCCTGCTGGAACAATTGCATGATAATAAGGATTTTCTTTTTTAATATGCATTTTCGTTAAATTAATTACTGGCTGGTCACGAATAATATCATAAGTATCAGTCAAGTCAACAAATGGGCCTTCAGGAACTGTTTCTGTCACTGATATTTTTCCTTCAAGGATAATATCTGCCTGAGGAATTTCAAGTTCACCACATTTAATTAAAGTTAAATCACCATTTTTAAATGCATTTGCAACATCCATTTCATTGTAATCAATTGGAATTGAAGTAGTACTTGCAAGTAAAATTGCAGGGTCTATTCCAATAGCTATTGCAATATCTAAATCTTCACCTTCTTTTTTAGCATTTTCAAAATAAGTGTAGAGATTTCTTGGAACTATTCTAATGACAAGTCTTTTATTATCAAGCACCATCATCCTGTGGATTGATGCATTTTGAATACCGGTTTTCGGGTCACGTGCAAATACAACACCTGCAGTTATGTATTTACCACCATCTCTTTTATAATGAGTTAAAATAGGAATTTTATCTAAATCAACTTCTAAAGTATTATAATCTTTGAAATCACAAAACTTATCTACTTTAATTGGATTATCAATAGCATCAATAATTTTTTTTGTAATTTCAGATACTTCACAGTTGATTGATTTAGCTATTTTTTGGCGAGTGTTACAAATACCAGTTATAATTGGAATATCGTATCCTTTAACATTTTTAATAATAACCGTATCTTTTGGATACTCTCTTAGAACTTTAGAAACTTCATATTCGCTTGAAAGTTCTTGTGTAATTTCAATTACATTTTCATCATTTATTTTCATAAAAAATCACTACATGTTAATTTTTTTGTTTTTTAATTTTCTTAAAAGTTCAGTTAAATTAGGATTATTAATAGATAATATTTCTCCTGCAAGTACTGCAGCATTACGTCCATTATTAATTCCAACGGTTCCAACTGGTACTCCCGGAGGCATATTTGCAGTTGTTAATATATAATCATTTCCGTGCTCATTTGTGCATGGAACTCCAATTACAGGTCTATCTGTAAGTCCTACAAGCGCTCCTGTAACTTGTGATGAGTTTGAACTTATTCCAATAAATATTTTAGAGTCTTTAACAGCTTCAACATAGCTTTTAAATTTAGAATGTGATCTTATTGGGCAAACAACTTTAGTATTGTGGGTTATTTTAAGCCTTTCTAGAATAACACTAGCTTTTTTAGCAGCTATTAAATCAGTATGTCTTCCAACAATAATTGCAACGTCTGCATCTTTTTTAATTGTTGTCTGGTCAATATCTATAGAATCATCACTAATTTCAAGGCTATCTACTTTCAAAAAGTCGTTTATAATGTAATTTCTGTTTTGAACGATTTCACTATTATTACTATTAACAACCTTTTTTTGATATTCTTTTCTTAAATCTTTGACTTTTTGTCTGATTTCATCATTATAAATTCCAATTATTTGAGCAGCAAGTATTGCACCATTATCTCCCCTATCTATTCCAACAGTTGCAACAGGTGAAGGATAAGGCATTTGAACAGAAGATTCAAGTGCATCTATTCCTCCAGTTTTTACATCCACAGGAACTCCAATTACAGGCCTTTGCGTATAACCAGCAATTACACCTGGAAGGTGTGCTGCAAGACCAGCAATTCCAATAAATACTTCTACACCAGCATCAGTTGCTTGGGTTACTAATTCACGAACAAGATTTGGTGTTCTATGTGCAGAAGCTATTTTAAGGGAGTATGAAATTTCCAGCTTTTCTAATATATCCATACATTTATCAGCAATGGAAATATCAGAAGCACTTCCAAGAATTATCATTACCTTTGGAACCATTTTTAATACCTTCTTAAAAAAATAATTTTATATAAATATTGTATTAATTTTAATATATATATTTCACTAGATTTTTTTTCCATAAAACATTACACGACGTGCTGAAAAATTCCAAAAGAGTACTAAAATTGATGAAATTATTTTTGAAATTAAATAGTTTATTGAACATATATCTGTGAAAATATAGAGTAATATTTCTGTAAAAATCAAACCAACAATACTTATAGCTAAAAACAAATTAAATTCAATTGCTCTATTTTCAATTTGGCTTTGGTTAAATACCCAAGAAGTAGACAAGTAATAATTAACTAAAACTGATATAAAGAATGCAATAGCTGCAGAAATTAAATAATTAATACTTAGATAATTAACTAATGCAAAGTATATTGAAAAATCAATTAAAAATGCGGTTCCTCCTACAAAAATGAATCTAAAGAATTGTAGGAAGATATTGTCTGTCTTTTCAATAAATAGTTTTTCAGTTATTTTTTTCATATTAGCTACCTGTAGTTAATTTCATAGATTCTAAGTGAATTAAACTCATAAATTCTTGTAAATGTAATATTATTACTTGTAAATTGCTCTAAATCATTTGAACTTACAATATAACTTATATTTAACTTTTCTAAATCATTTAAATTTAAGAATAGATTCACTTGATCGGATTTATTAATACTATATTGGTCATCACCACAATTATATGTTGTTGGTGTATCATTAATTAAATCAACATGTATTAATGCATATCTATTATATATATCACTAGACTGGTTATCCGGATCCAGTATTGACCACATATTAAAGTTCGGATATGGATTAACAGAATTTAGAGTATGAGCTCCAACACTTGTTAGTGCAGAAGGCTGTACAATATCACCATCGACAATCCAAGTGGCATTTGGGTTTTTTTCTACAATACTAACTATTTTTACAAGTGGCGGATTATCAAAAAAGTAATCACTACCTACTTCAACTGGATTGACTAATCCCCCGGCGGGAATAGATATTATTAAAACACAGCATAAAAATCCAATTTTTGCTTTTCTGTTATCTCCACTTTTTAAAATAAAGTAAAAACTTAAAGTAAATATTATAAATGCAATTATTATTATTGGAAGTGAGTAAAATCTTTCTCCAAAGTGAATAGATGCTAAAATAAGCATAACTCCAACTAAATCCACACTTATTATCAATGGTAATTTTTTATTTATTTTATCAAAGTTAATCCTATCCATTATACTCATTGATCTAATCAGAATTAATAAATCAATAAATGTTATAATCGCAAATAACCTGCTTGGCTGGGTTTTTCCAAGTAATGTAATTTTTGCATAAGCTTCTGGGAAAGTAAATAAATAAAATGATAATAAAAATATGTAAACCGCTATTAATAAGTAAAGTAGGATATCTTTTTTCTTTTGAACAAATTGCACTATTGCAAAAAGTATTAATCCAAGCGGGAAAAATGAAATACAATAACTCATACTTATCCTTGAAATGATTTGAGTAGGTTTTAATGGTTCAAACAAGTTTCTCATATAATCAAAGCAAAGATATGGATCTCCACTAAGCCAATAAAAGTTCGCACCACCAGTTGAAAGTCTTAAACCCGGATAAATTGTATTACTTAATGTATTGATAGCTTGTGAAGATTTAGATATCGCATAATACATACATAATCCATACAATACAAGAAATATCACACCATATAAAACATCTATTTTTGATTTTTGGAAGTTATTCCAGTTTCTATAGGCAATCCAAATAGCTATTGCTAAAAATACATAACCTAGTGAAACTTCCCATGCAGGATATAATGTTAGTGTAAATGCACCTAATGAAAAAATTAACCCTAGAATGCATAAAAATCTTTTTTTATAACTTAAAATATTCATATATTTATCTAAAATTAGAATTGCGAGCTGTCCAAAAACAAACATTTCAATTAAACCATTAACACCAAACCACCATTGGATAAGAGGTGATAATGTAAGTAAAACGGTATATGCAAGAGAGAGTATTCTATTTTTCTTAGTTAATAATAATCCAAATTCAAATGAAATTATAAATAATGATATTAAACGACCCATCCAACAGAATGCAAGACCTCTTCCTTGAGAAAATAGTAAATATCCCCATTGGAATGGTTTAAAAAGCACTACTAAATCTAATATTGGCAACTCACCAATTGCAAAAACATCAGTTGGAAAAGCCCTTATAATTTCACTAAAGTATCCAAATCCATTAAAGTATTGTGAAAATGCAAACATTGTGTTGATTGCATATTCATCCGTTTTTGTCCATCTTAGAGAACCTAATAATGGTTTGTGACTTTCACCTGCAAAATTAATAACTCCAATTGAGGAACCATGAATTTCAACTATCACACATACAATAAATAATAATCCGGCAAGCAGTATTCTATATTTAAATATAAATTCTAAGATATTTTCACGTAATTTAGCATTTGTTAGTATTGAAAATATAATAAACAGCACTATAAAAAAAACAACAACCTGTTTTAGTGAAATAACACCTAGTAAAATCTTTAAATACTCAATTCCATCAATTTGGTAAAATAGGTGTGAGTTTTCAACAATTGATAGATAAATTCCTAAAAGCACAGAAAAAACTAAAGCTAAAATTATACTCATTGTTATTTCTTTTTTATTAAAATCAAATTTAAACACTAAATCACCTATTAATTGACTTTTTATTTATCATTTTTAATAAAGTTTTTTAGTGCTTATATAAT
>CACZPT010000007.1 GCA_902783085.1 uncultured Methanobrevibacter sp. | reverse complement strand
CCACCTCCAAAGCACCATATTTACAAACTTGAATACAAACTCCACATCCATCGCATGATGATGAATCAATTTCAATTTTACCACCAATCTTTGAAATTGCAGGACATGCAAGCTCACTTACACATTTATCACAATGATTACAATTTGATTGAATAATCTTAACAGGAGGTTTTTTATTTAAACCTTTAATTAAAGTACATGGAGCTTTTGAAATAATAACTGCAGTGTCATCACGTTGGAATGCTTCTTTATATGTTTTAACAACTTGTTCTAGATTAAATGGATTGATAACACGCACATAATCAACTCCACATGCAAGAGCTAATTTACGAATTGAAATTTCAGGAGCTTCATCGCCCATTCCATCAACAGGAATCCCAGGATTTGGTTGACCCCCAGTCATTGCAGTAATCCTATTATCCAATACCGTTAAAACAAAATTATGCTTATTGTGAACCGCATTGATTAATGGAGAAATACCACTGTGGAAAAATGTAGAATCTCCAATAAAACTAGCTACTTTTTGATCTGTTGATATAGAAAATCCGCAACCGTCACCAACACTAGAACCCATTGATAACAAGTAATCTGCAGTATTATACGGTGGATTAATTCCCAACGTATAACATCCAATATCTGAAGCAAATATTACATCAGAAGTCTTTAAACCTAATTCTCCAATAGCTATATTAATTCCATAGTACATTGCCCTGTGAGGACAACCAGCACATAAAACCGGAGCCCTAGATGGAATGTTTTCACTTAATTTCTTTAAACTATTTGTATAATTAATTTCTTCTTTATTGGTGAAGTTTAGGATTTTATCAAAACCACTAGCCACAATATCTGAATTAAATTCATAACATTTAGGTAAAGTTCCATCCAATTTACCATGAACTTTAACATTAATATTTTCTAATCCAATAACTCCTAAAACTTCTTTTTCAATTATTGAATCAACTTCTTCAACAATGAACACTTCGTCTAAATCTTTAACAAAATCTGCAACCAAATCATAAGGAAATGGATATGAAAAACCTAATTTTAAGATATCTGCATCCAAATTATTAAATTTAATTACATCATGAGCATAATTATATGCACTACTTGATGCAATTACCCCATATTTTTTATCTTCGCCAAATGAGGTTACTTTATTAAAATCAGATTTATTATTAACTTTATTGATTTTATCCATTTTTGAAACTAAATTTTCATGCATTTTACCTGCAAATGCCGGGACCGGAACATATTTAGATGGGTCTTTATTAAAATGACCCCTAATCCAATGGTCATCCCCATTTGAAGAGTTATCTTTAACATCACCAAATTCAACAACCCCACGCATGTGAGATACTCTTGTTGTTGTTCTAACAATTACCGGCAGTTTATATTCTTCAGATAACTCAAATGCATATTTAACCATATCTTTAACTTCCTGACAGTTGGATGGCTCCAATAAAGGCACATTTGCTAATCTTGCATAATTACGAGTATCCTGTTCATTTTGAGATGAAAATAAAGAAGGATCATCAGCTACTAAAATAACCATTCCGCCATTAACACCAGTATAAGCAGTAGTCATAAATGAATCGCTAGCCACATTCATACCTACATGTTTCATGAATGTAAATGAACGGAGTCCTGATGTAGCTGCGGTTGCTGCAACCTCCATAGCAACTTTTTCATTAGTTGAAAATTCAAAATAAATATTGGCATTCTTAGCCAATAAAGATAATATATTTCCAATCTCAGATGAAGGAGTGCCTGGATATGTAGCAGCAACTGAAATACCTGCCTCAATAACACCCCTTACGGCTGCTTCATTACCTAGTAAAAATTGTTTCTCACCAGATTTTCCAGTCAATAATTCTTTTAAATTCATTATATATATCCTCAAAAAAATTAATAAAAAATTATAAAATTTATATTTTATATTATAATAGATAATATATTATAATAATAAGTTCTAAATATAATATAAATTTATAGTTATTTTTGATAGAGGGAATGTAATGATTAAAGTTTATGTTTCAAGATTCGACAAAGCAATTGATGAAAAACCACATCTGGAGTGTTATGAAATAGAAAAAACACCCCAAATGAAAGTTTTAGATGCATTGCAGGCCATTAATGAAAAATATGATGCTGATATAAGTTTTAGAAGCTCATGTAGAGCCGGCCAATGCGGATCTTGTGGAATTTTGTTTAATGGAAATGGGGCACTTGCATGTCAAAAAGAAATAAAAGACTGTGCTCGAATTGAAGCGTTGAAACTTCCTATTATTAAAGATTTAGTTGTTGATAGAAGTGAAATTGAAAATAAAGTTAAAGATTTACAATTATCACTTAAATGCCAACATCATGATGAAATCAATGAAAGTGTTAATAAGCAGAATAGTGAAAACACTAAAAAAGTTAGAAGTTGTATTGAATGTTATTCATGTTTATCAAGTTGTCCTGTTGTAAATATAGCAACTGAAGAATTTGGCGGACCATACATAATGAGATATATATCCAAATTTGAATCAGACCCTCGTGAAGATTTTGATAGACTAAAAGAAAGTTTGAATGAAGGATTATATAATTGTACTAGCTGTGGAAAATGTATGGCTGTTTGTCCAAAAAATATTAACACATTTGGTGATGCAATCGAACGTATGAGAGCTATTGCATGCAATAGAAAGTTAGGACCTCTAGCCCAACATGTAGAATTTAATGAAAATATTAAAAATACCGGCAGATCCGTAAGTTGTGAAGGAGAAAGCTTTATTAGCCAGATTGATAATTATAAAGATTCTAAAATTGCTTTATTTACAGGTTGTATGTTAGACCATAAAATGCAGCATATAGGTCATACCTTAATAAATGTTCTAAAAGCAAATGGTATTGAAATTGATGTGCCTGAAGGCCAAGTTTGTTGCGGATCCCCACTTTTAAGGACAGGACAAACAGAACTCGTGCAAGAATTGGTTGATAAAAATAAAGAAATCTTTAAAGATTATGACATTATTTTAACCTTATGTTCTGGTTGCGGTGCAACCCTTAAAAATAATCATCCAGAATATGGTTCTAAACTAAATGTAATGGACATAAGTGAATTTTTAGTTGATAAACTAGATACAGACAAAATGAAAGAAGTCGATATGACTGTAACTTGGCATGACCCATGTCATTTAGGAAGAGGTCAAGGCATTAAAGACCAGCCAAGAGAAATCATAGAACAAATTAAAGGTGTTGAATTTAAAGAAATGGAATATCCTTGTCAATGCTGTGGAGCAGGCGGTGGAATAAAATCTGGAAAACCTGAAATTGCTATGGAATTATCAAAAGCAAAAGCAGAAATGATTAAAAAAACTAAAGCAGATGCAGTCATTACAATATGTCCATTTTGTCAGAAAAATTTAACTGATGGATTAAATGCATCAGGTGCAAGTGATATTAAAGTCATGCACATACTTGAATTATTACAAAAAGCATATGAATGAGATGATTAACTTGGGAGATGCCGCAGTAAGTGAACAAAAAGTAGTTGAAACAACAACAATGAGTTCGCCTGAAAAAGAAGAAAAAACTGAAAAAAAGGCAACGTCTACAAAAAAATCAAAACCAAGAAGTCAATCATTAGCTATTAAAGAATTGCATCAGACTAAACAAGAAAAAAATAAAAAACTTAACTTGTTTAAAAGCAATATTTATATTGTCTTTGTAGAATGTGAAACTCCAGGGAATGTTGGTTTTCTTGCAAGAACAATGGCGAATTTCGGATTAAAAAATTTGGTTTTAATTAATCCGCCAACACTTACTGACGAAGCATTTTATCAAGCCACACATGGAAAATATATTGTTGAAAATGCTAAAATCTACAAGACTCTTGATGAATTTTATCAGTCACAGCGAATTGATTTTAAAGTCGCATCTACAGGAGTAGCTGGAGGTAGTTATAACTTATCTAGAATCCCAATAAGACCTGAAAAATTAGGAAAATCAATCAATATCAATAATAAAACAGCTATCCTTTTCGGAAGAGAAGGAAATGGACTTACAAATGAAGAAATAGGAAATTGTGATATTTGTGTTTCAATTCCAACAGACCCCACATACCCTATTTTAAACATATCCCATGCAGCTGCAATTATATTTTATGAATTATTTAAAAATAAGCATGATTATCCTGTAGAGGGTCTTGAAGAAAGTACTGGAATTGAAAAAGAATATATATTAAAAGATATGAATGATTTAATCAACAGTTTAGATATTCCCGACCATAAGAAAAAAAATGGATTGAAAACCTTTAGAAATATCATAAATAGGGCATATATAACTGGCAGAGAAGCACATACGCTAAAAGGAATATTGCGAAGATTAAAAATGAAACTGGAGTAAAAATGAAAAAAATTAGCTTTGCTGAAATAAGCATTTTTCTTGTAAATAAAATCTTCAATTGGAGATTTTGGATTGCTGGACTTACAAAAAAGTCGAAAATGGCAAAAAAACTTATCAATAAAATGCTTTTTGAAGATGATGAAATTGTAGTTATTCCAAATACAATAAATATCAATCAAAAAATTGAATCAGAAAAATCAGAATTTTTGCCAACAGATATTATTAAAGGCGTTGTTAAAAGAAGTGAAGATATTGTTATCATGAATAGCTGTTTATGTAGAACTTCTAGTGACTGTAAAGATTATCCTCATGATATAGGCTGTATATTCATTGGCCCCACAAGTAAAAAAATACCAAGGTCAATATGTAAAGAAGCCAGTGTAGAAGAAGCTTTAGCACAAATTGATAAAGCCGATGAAGCTGGATTAACTCATATTATTGGTAGAAATAAAATCGATACTGTATGGATGAATGTAAGACCTGGCCATGGTCTTTTAACAATATGTCATTGCTGTCCATGTTGTTGTTTGTGGAAAGTATATCCAAATTTACATAATGATATAAGTGATAAATTAGAAAAACTTAGTGGAGTGTCAATAAAACTGGATAATGATAAATGTAGATTATGTAGAAATTGTTTAGATGTTTGTATGTTTAAATCAATTAATTTAAAAGACAATAAGATAACAATTGATAGTGATAACTGCAAATGTTGTGGACTTTGTGTAAATACTTGTAAATTCGGAGCTATTAAAATAGAATATAGTGATGAAACTATTGACAATGTTATTAATAGATTAGATAATTTAATTGAAAAATAAAATTTATTACGTGATAAAATGACAATTTTAAGTGATAAAACCATTAAAAAATACTTAAAAGAGGGAAAAATTACTGTTGAACCTCTTTTAGATGAAAAACAAATACAACCATCTTCTATTGATATGAGATTGGGAGATGAATTTAAAGTATTTAAAGTTATTAGGAAACCTTATATAGACCCAAAAGATGAAGAAGACATTGCCTCTTACATGGAATCAAGTACTGTTAGTGAAGGTAAAGCCTTTATAATTCATCCTAACGAATTTGCACTAGCTACAACATTAGAATATGTAAAAGTGCCTGATGACTTAGTAGCGAGAGTAGAAGGTCGTTCCAGTATGGGAAGACTAGGTGTTACAATGCATGTAACCGCAGGATTTATCGACCCTGGTTTTGAAGGTAAAATTACATTAGAAATTTCAAATATCGGCGCAATGCCTGTGGCTTTATATCCTGGTCAAAGAGTGTGTCAAATTGTTTTTGAAACAATGACAACACCATCAGAATTACCATATGGACACCCAGATAGAAACAGTAAATATATGGGTCAAGTAAGGCCAGAAAGCAGTAGAGTTAAATTAGATTATGAATTAAAAAAATAAATGGAAGTTAATTAATATGAATCATGACAAAATGACTAATATAAGTGCAAAAAGAGGATTTTTATGGCCTTCTTTTGAAATATATTCTGGAGTATCCGGATTTACAGATTATGGTCCTTTAGGTGCTAGTTTAAAAAATAATATTATGCAAAAATGGAGAAAACAATATGTTTCAGGTGAAGGATTTTATGAAATTGAAGGCCCAACCGTGATGCCAAAAGAAGTTTTAAAAGCATCAGGACATGTTGATAATTTTACAGACCCTATGACTAAATGTAAAAGCTGTGGGGAAGTTTTTAGAGCAGACCATATTATTGAAGAAGTTATAGGTGAAGATGTGGAAAGTCTTGAAAATGAACAACTAGACCAAATTGTTATTGACAATAACATTAAATGTCCGGAGTGCGGTGGAGATTTAGCAAATATCTGGGATTATAATTTAATGTTTAAAACAAGCATTGGTGCTAAAGGAAATAAAGTAGGTTATATGAGGCCCGAAACTGCACAAGGAATATTCATATTATTTAAACGTCTGGAAAGATTTTTTAGAGGAAAATTACCTTTTGGAGTTGTTCAACTTGGAAAAGCATATAGAAATGAAATCTCCCCAAGACAAGGAGTTATCAGACTAAGAGAATTTACCCAAGCTGAAGCAGAAATATTTTTAGACCCAAGCGATAAAACAACCTCAAAATTTTCACAAATTGAAAACGAAATATTATGCTTAAGTTCACAAGAAGTTCAGGAAAACAATACAGAACCTTTAGAAATTACCGCTCGTGAAGCACTGGATAAAGGTATTGTGGCAAATGAAATGTTAATATACCAATTATATTTAGCCCGTAAATTTTTAAACGAAATTGGAATACCTAATGAAGTTTTAAGATTTAGACAACATTTGGCTGGAGAGATGGCCCATTATGCAATTGATTGTTGGGATGTTGAAGCCAAAACTGACAAATATGGTTGGATTGAAATTATCGGAATAGCCGACAGAGGAGATTATGACTTAACTTCACATTCTGAGTTCAGTAACGATGATTTGTATGTCTTTAAAGAATATGATGAACCTAAAAAAGTCAATAAAACTGTAATTAAACCTAATTTATCCAAATTTGGACCGATATTTAAAGGAGATTCTCCTAAAGTAAAACAAGCTATTGAAGAAGCAAATGCTCAAGATATTATCAATGCTTTAGAAAATGATGGAAAATATGTTATCGAGTTGGATAAAACTTATGAAGTAGATGAAGAATTACTCATCATAGAAGAAGTTGAAGAAGAAGTTACGGGTGAAAAAATCGTTCCCCATGTAATTGAACCATCATTTGGTATTGATCGTATTTTATATTCCGTTTTATTACATTCTTTTAAAGAAAGTGATAAAAAAGACTACTTTAAATTTGCAAAATCAGTTGCACCAGTACAAGTTGGTGTATATCCTCTTGTAAACAAAAAAGGACTTCCAGAAATAGCTAGTAAATTAAAAGACGAATTAAGAGAAGCTGGATTTACTGTTGAATATGATGCGGCCAATACTATAGGTAAAAGATATGCTAGAGCTGACGAAATTGGTATTCCTATTGCAGTAACAATCGATTTTGATACAAAAGAAGATAATACTGTGACAGTTAGAGATAGGGATAGTGAAGCTCAAGAGCGCATAGCTATTAGTGATTTGGTTAAATACTTGGAAAATTATTATAAATGAGTTTAAAACTCATTTATATGTCTTTTTTAAAATTTTTAAATAATGAATCTGCCCATTTTAAACAATCCTTATTATTGGCTGTTAACAATCTATTTTGATCATAAACCCCATTCATTTTAAATAAACCCAAAATCATCATTTTATCTGTTGAAATTAATAAAAATGAAACATTAGATTTATTAAAATAACTAATATTTAAATTATCTGATTTTATTAACGAATTATCGAATTTTTCTTTTATATTGGTAGGAATAGCTAATTTAATGGATTTTCCATCATTTAATAATTCATTTATATTTAAATTAAAGCCAGCATAATAAAAAGGCAATACTGCATTTACATAATCTGCATTACTTATGGTATTTTCAATGAATTCGTGTGTTTCATATATATTTAAACCATCAGAGACGATTATGTTGGAATTGATTAAATCACCAATAGTATATAATGATTCAGATGGAATAGATTTAATATAATGATTGTTTAAGAAATAGAAAAAATCATCAATGAAATTTATTGTTTTTGATAGTCCTACAATATTTGACATGTATAAATTCATCACATTAGACAAGTAATAAATGTTATTCTCACGATATACATAACCTGCTAATTCCAACATATGGATATTTGTTGATATTGCACTATAACCAACATTAGTATTTTTATTTAAATTTTTTGCATTTGAAGGCATATCATAAAGTGTTTTAATTATTTTAAGTCTTGAAATTGAATTTGAAATATATTTCATGTCTTCACGAACCGATTCATAGTTTTTTAATGTTTTAAAATTCTTTTTCATAATATCACAACCACCAGTAATACTTTAAACATATTTTTTATTACAAAAACATATAAAATATTTCAAAGTGAATACCCGTGCATTGTCACACTTGCAAAAAATATAATAATCAAATGAAATTACGATAATATTTTAAACAAAAAACAACATAATCTCATTAAAAAAGTAAAAGTGATTAATATGATAGATACACATATACATGGTGATGCAAGAACTGGTGAAGATTTTAGTAAGATGTATTTATCTGGTATTGATATTGCAGTAACATGCGCTTATTATCCATACAAGATAGATAATGATAGCATTCTTTTAAATCATTTGATGAGAATTTTAAACTATGACACCAAAAGAGCTGAAGAACAAGGACTCGAGTTAAAAGTTGCTTTAGGAATACATCCCACAAATACTAATGTAAATGGTGAAATAATATTTGAAAATCTTTATAAATGGATAGAAAATAAGGACATTATTGCAATAGGTGAAATCGGGCTTGAAAACTTAACAGAAGACGAATATAGAATTTTTAAAAAACAATTAGACATTGCTGAAGAAACAAAAAGCAATGTGATTATCCATACCCCGCGAAGGAATAAATCAGAAGTATTAAACAAAATATTAGAAATATTACCACAACATATTTCACCAGAACTTGTTGTTATAGACCATATTAATCAAGCTGTTATCGAACAAGTGATATCAACTGATTATACACTAGGACTGACAGTTCAGCCTAAAAAAATGGATAAAACAGAAGCTATTTCTATTTTAGATGAATATGGATTTGACAAGTTCCTATTAAATAGTGATATTAGTAATATGCCTTCTGATCCATTATCCGTTCCAAAAACTATACGTGAACTTAAAAAACTAGGATTTAATCAAAAAGAAATTGATAAAGTATCTCAAAAAAATGCAGAGAACTTCTTTAAAATTTAAAAAAGAATAATTAAAATGTATCATTGATACAAATTAATTCTTTTTAACCAATGTTACTTTCTTAGGAGAAACCATAATTAAATTTTTGTCATCTGTACGGGAAAGCAACAATGCTTGAGCTCCATAATTAGTTCTCATTTGTTTAATTTTTTCTCCAGCAAGTTTAAAATTAGATGGACTTTCATTTTGAAGGAATGATAAATCAATAATTACTGGATTTTTTTCCTCAATTACCTGATCGACAACATAATTAATATCATCAATGGTTTTTGGCCTAATTAAAACAATTTCATAAAAAGGTTGTTCTGGAATAATAGGTTCAACATCATCAAACCTTGGTGGTCTAGTTCCAGAAGGTCTAAAATTATTTTGACTCTGATACTTACGGCGAGCAGGACCATTAGGATTATAACTTCTATTTTGTCTTTCACCAGGTTCTGAATCTTCAAAACCTAAACTTCTTTTAATTGTATCCATGAAATTCATTTAAATTACTCCTTTAAATAATCTAAAATTGCATCTAATAATTTAGAAGCACCATTGTTATAAACATCTTCAACAGGTAAATTGTATTCTGATTCGAAAAATTCTAAATCTGCATCTAATTCAGCATTTTTAAGATTGATTGATAAACCAACAACTTTAGTAGGTTCAAGTGCTTCAATAGCTGTGATTTCCTCATCAATTCCCCTAGGTTCCCTATAAGGATGATTAGGTCTATGACCAATAATTACTGCATCAGGGGAAGCACCTATTAAAATAGCTGCAGATAAACCTCTTGGATGAGGATTTCCTTTTTCAGTTAAACTAGATTGACCTTCAATAAAAATAATATCCGGATTTTTCTTTTCTTCAACATATTTAATTGCTGCTAAAATAGCTGCAGGAACATCCATTGCAGATAAACTTCCAGCTCTAAAATTAAAGTCGGTAGGCTCTTCAAGTCCCATTTCATCAGTAGAAATAATAGCTGGATTTAAGCCTCTTTCTTTTGCGGCAATACCTAACATTTTAGAAGTGGTTCTTTTACCACATTCCTGAGAAGTTCCACCAACAAAAATGACAGGAGCTTTGGGATTATAAGATATTTTTGGTAAAATTTCACAGGATTTTTTAGGAGCAACCCCTGCAAAATCTTCAACAATATCTAATCTAGGACTGATTTCTTTAATTGTAACATTTTTAGATTCAGCAAATTTTATCAAAGAAGGATTATCATCAACGGATAATGATCTAAATGAAGTAACAACATTTAATCCAGCATCGATAGCTTGAACAGCATATTTAAGAGCTGTGCCTTCAGCACCAATAGGTAACATTATGACAAGAGATTTTGCATCAGTATCTTTCAAACATTTTTCTAAACTCTCAGATACCATATGCCCACAAAACTGTTTTCCTTGTTTTTTAACATCATCATCAATAAATCCTATGGCCTCAACACCTTCAAGATTGGAGAATTTTTCTCCACCTCCGCCACAACCTACTACAATAAAGGGATTTAAATCTTGAATCTCTTTAACCGATTTAACTGAATACAATAATATCACTCCTAATAACTTATAATTTATAACAGCCTATGTAACTTAAAAATAATCTTGAACAATTTTTCAAAAAATTAGACTTCAAAAAATTATATATTAATTAATATTTATTACATCTTCTATTATTAAAATATGATGTTTTTATTAACTAGAAAAACTTTAATATAATATATCAAAATAATATCAAAAATTATATGGAGCAGGAAAAAATGAGAAAACCCTATGTTATTTTAATTGGGAGTGCATCAGGAATTGGTAAATCAACAATTGCATCCGAATTAGCTAAACAATTAAATATAAAACATTTAATTGAAAGTGATTTTATACGAGCTGTTGTTAGAGGTATTATTGGAAAAGAATATGCTCCTGCACTTCATAGTTCATCATATGACGCATATAAAAATTTAAGAAATAAAAGCAATTATGAAAGTTATGAAGATTTAGTATCAGCTGGTTTTGATGAACATGCTTCATATGTAATTCCAGCTCTTGAAAAAATTATTCAAAGAGCAATAACAGATTTTGATGATATTATTATCGAAGGTGTTCATTTAGTTCCGGGATTAATTGACATAGACCAATTTAAAGAATATGCTGAAATATATTTCTTTATACTTAGCTCAGACGAAGAATCCCACAAAGAACGTTTTGTAAAAAGAGCTATTCAAATACATAGGGGTGGAAAACAACTGGATTTCTTTAATGAAAATAGAATAATCCATAATCATTTACTTAACGAAGCTCAAAAAAATAATGTTAATTTAATAAAAACAGAAAGTATTGAAAAAAGTACAGAAGAAATACTGAATATCATTAATAAATCCTGTACAAGCATTAAATTAAGTAATAATGTCGATGAACTAAATGATGTTATAAATATTATCATTAATGATAATAAAGGAAGTATAGAAAAGATAATATATCATTTAAAAGGTTTTAATGATTCATTAATTAGAAAAACAAAAGTAAATAATTATGAATCTGCTAAAAGATTTATTGAAAATATAGAAAAAAATCCGAATGTTAAAGAAGATTTAAATAATCTATATAAACTTTCAAAATACAGAGAATTTTATATTTGTGCATCAAATTTAGAATCCCTTAAAAAAATTGAAGATGAATTAAGCAAAAAAGGATACGTTTACAATGAGTGAAGAAGAAACAACAGAAATTAATGAAATGGTTATTAAATGTCCTGCATGTGGTGTTGACGGTATTGCAACATCAATAATGAAAGAAATAGAAATACCTCATTTTGGAAAGGTTCTTGAAACAACAATAAAATGTGGTGAATGTGGTTTTAAACATAGCGACATAATTTCTCTTGAACAAAATGACCCTGCAAAATATGTTCTTAAAATTTCAAAAGAAACATTATCTACAAGAATTGTCCGATCACAATCAGCAACTGTCAGCATTCCAGAAGTTGGAGTTAAGGTAGAACCCGGACCAAAATCTGAAGGTTATGTCACAAATGTTGAAGGTATGCTTATACGATTTGAAAGTGCTGTAAAAAAAGCTTTGCAACTATTTGAAGATGAACAATCACAAAAAAATGCTAAAAATACTTTAAATAATATTCAAGAGCTTATTAAAGGAAACGGAACTGCCACATTAATAATTGATGATCCTTTTGGTCAAAGTAATATTGTAAGTGATGATGTGGAAATTTTAGAAATTCCTGAAGAGGAATTAAAAGAATTAAAAACTGGTTTTTCACATATTGAAGAAAAATGAAAAGAAGAAAATTATTCTTCTACTTCTTCATCATTTTCTGCTGAAAAGTTAACAAATGAATCTTCTTCAACAACATCTTTTAATTTTAAAGTTTTTTGAACATCCATAGCTAATGCATTACAATCAGCTTTAATAGCTTCTAAATGTAATAAAATTCTTTCTTTTTCTTGGTTTATTCTTTCAATGTTTGTGTAAGGGTAAGTTGATTCCTTAAGCATTTCATATTCAATAGTTGTGTAAGGATAATCATTTAATTGTTTACAAACATTTTTTAAAACATCACCTAAAAATTTATTCATTTCAACTTTTACTCTTTCCCTAATCATTTTGTCGTCATCAAGATTTTCCTTCATTAAACGAACAACTTCAGCTTTAGCGAAAGGTAATTTTTCATCATCTTCGTCTACAAATTCTTCATTTTTTTCAATAATTTCTTCTTCTGACATAATAAACACTTCATTATTTTTAATTTTAATATTGTGTAAAAAGAATCGAATTTAATAAAAACATCTTATTATATCAATATCATTTATACTTTTTATAAAATCTCTTATATAAACCTATGCATTATTTTAGAAATATGAATAATTTTTTTAATGGTTATAGCTAAAAATATCAAAATAATTAATGGGAAAATTAATAATTTCGATACTTGAAAAATTTGAAAAAAGCGTTTCAAAAAAATAAAAATAAGTAGCACAAATGCTACTTTAAATTATCTTTTCTTTGAAATATTCAAAGCAGGACATATTATTAAAAATAAAAATATGACCTCCAATAAGATGATAGGAATACCAGTTTCCATAAATTTTAAATTGAAACTTTCATTGCTATTAGAAGAATTTAAATTATCATTTTCATACTTTAAATCTTTAAATATATTATGATTTAATTTATTATTATTTATAACAGACATTTTAAAAATATTTACAAAAGCATCTGCATCATTATTACTTAAATCATAATCATAGGTATCACATTTAACAGAAACCATGTTTCTAGATAAACCTTCCTTTAAAGCAATTGCATATAAATTCAAGACAGCTTTTTCACCTTTACTTAAAGATTTAATCTTCCATATGTGATTTACATAATCGTAATCACCAGAAGCAAAAATAACAGAATCGAAAATTAACGAATCATCCATAAATTCACTAATTTCAATATTTTCAGCAGAATCTGGCCCATTATTTATAACTTCAATTTTATATGAAACTAAATCCCCAATATTATATTCTGGTTTAGAAACTGTTTTAATAATAGCTAAATCACAAGCAGGATTAACATGAATAAATTTGAAATCTTTATTATTTGTTAAATCAAAATCATATTGATCACTACTAACATTAGCTATATTTTCAAATTCTCCAGTTTTATTAATATATGTAACAATGTCAATTTGCTTAGTTTGGCCATTTGAGATATTTCCAGCATACCAAACACCAATATTTGAAAATGTTCCATCGCCCTGACTACTAACAACATTTAGACCTTCAGGAATTAAATCCCTAACAACAACACGAGTTGCATCATCGGGACCATTATTTTTAACAATTAAAGTCCATTTAACCAAATCATGATAATTTAATGTTGATTGGTTTACTATTTTAGTTATTTGTAAATCACATGCATTTGCCACATCAATTGCATCGTCATCACGATTATTTGAATAATCATAATCATATTCATCAGCACTTGCAATAGCAACATTAATAAAGTTTCCTGTTGATTTAACTCGAGTTATAATATTCAAATCAACAGTCTCACCAACTTCCATATGATTAACTTTCCAAACACCATTTTGGTAATAACCTCTTGATGCATCAAACTTAATAATTTCAATGCCCGCAGGTAAATTATCCTTTACTTCAACATTATTTGCATTATCCGGGCCATTATTAGTAACTGAAATCGTCCATTTAACTAAGTCATTGTAATTTGGGGAAGTGTTGTTGACTTTTTTTGTTACTGCAATATCAGCTGCAGGATTAACATCAATGCTTTTATTAGCATGATTATTGCTTAAATTGTAATCATATTCATCGCAATAAACACTTACATAATTTGTTATATTCCCAGTTTTATTAATTTTAGTAAATATTTCCAAATTAACTTGCTCAAATGCTTCCAGCTGTCCAATATGCCAAATTCCATTATTATAATATCCTTTTGACTGTCTGGAACTAGATAATATAAGGCCATCAGGTATTTCTTCTATAACTTCAACCCCCGTTGCAATGTCCGGACCATTGTTTTTAACTAAAACAATCCATTTGACTGAATCTGGATAATTAGGATTATAATTACTTACAACTTTACTAATTTCAATATCACATGACTTAGAAACATTAATAAAATTATAATTTTCATTATTTTCCAAAATATAATCAAATTCATGGCCTTTAACAGAAACATTATTATATATCAAACCTGTTCGATTTACAAAAGTTATAATATCAACTGAAATTGATGAATTAACATTTAATGTATCAATAATCCATTTATTATTTGAATAATTACCATTAGTTGATTTTAAAACTAAACCGTTAGGTAAAACATCACTTACTATAATATCATGGGCAATATCCGGACCATTATTTGTTACAACTAAAGTCCACTTAACCAATTCATGATAATATGGTGCTGAATCATTAACAAGTTTTATTACTGCTAAATCAGATGCTTGAGAAACTACAATACTCTCATTGGCTATATTATTAGATTCATTAATATCATGCTCTTTTGCCCGAACATCAGCTATATTTTCAATAATGCCTGTTCCATTAACTTGAGTGATGATGTATAATGTCACCTGTTCATTTCTGGCTAAATTACCAATTACCCAAAGTCCATCAGAATATGAACCTTTAGAAGCAACACCAGACTTATAAACTAAACCTGAAGGCAAAACATCACTAACATTAACACCACTAGCATCATCAGGACCATTATTCATCACAACCAAAGTCCATTTAATTAAATCATGATAATTAGGTGTTGAATTATTAACCTTTTTACTAATAGCTAAATCGGATGCTGGTAAAACATTAACCGTGCTAGAAGCAACATTATTGGCTAAATTATAATCATACTCATAACCATAAACCTGAGCAGTATTGTTAATCAGTCCGGTTTTAGTGACTTGAGTAATAATATCCAATGTTACCTGTTCATTTCTGGCTAAATTACCAATTACCCAAAGTCCATCAGAATATGAACCTTTAGAAGCAACACTAGACTTATAAACTAAACCTGAAGGCAAAACATCACTAACATTAACACCACTAGCATCATCAGGACCATTATTCATTACAACCAAAGTCCATTTAACTAAATTGCCATAATTCAAGGTTGAAACATTAGCCATTTTAGTAATGGACAAATCACAGGCAGAATTTACAATGATTCTTTTACTATCATTATTGTTTGATAAATTCCAGTCAAATTCATTAGAATAAACTGAAACTCTATTGACAATTTCGCCAGTTTTATTAATGATTGTTGTAATATTGATTGTTTCTGATTTTCCTTTATCTAAATTACCAATTCTCCAAATACCATTTGAATATGAACCTTTAGATGCGACATAGGATTTATAGATTAAGCCATTAGGCAAAACATCACTAACATTAACACTCGTTGCATTACTTGGGCCATTGTTAAAAACTGTCAATGTCCATACAATTTCATCATGATAGTTAAAAATATCATTTGAGCTTTTATCAATACCCACATCACTATTTGCTATAACTCTAAATGATGTTGTGTTTACAATAGCCTTGTAATAATTATCTTCAAAATGTGTTGCTGTTACATAATATTTTCCAGCTTTTAAATTTGCTAAACTATCTGATACTTCACCTAAATAGTTTGATTTTAATGTTTGATTATAATATATTGTACCATCTTCATGTTGAACAGTTAATAATATATCAATATTATATTCACGGCCATCTTGATATATTTCGCCACTATTAGTAGCACCATTAACTGGCATATATCCGTTAATTTCGATGTTTTTATAAGAAGCAGCATTGAATATTGCGTTAGATACAGCCAAGTTTTTGACATTAGCAATATTATTACCGCCATAGATAGTTGCACCAAAATCTTCTATTTCACCAAAGTAAATATCATTTGTATATATTGGAAGAGCATAAACCCATGCCTGGTTTTCAGACATCTTGTTGTTAGTAACAATCAACTTTTTACCAGTCTTATCATAATATATGGCACTTCCATTTCTAGCTACATTATATTCAAATATATTATTCCTAATATTATCATATGAACCATTAATGTAAATTGCGCCCCCCAAACCATCGTCAAGTTTAAAAGGATCTGGAATCGCTTTATTTAACCTAAAACTAGATTCCTGTATTGTTGTACTTTCACCATTAACATAAACTGCACCACCATTGTGGCAAGCTACATTATTATTAAAGTTAGAATCCACTATATTAACAATTTTAGCACCTATACGTATTGCACCACCATCTATTGATGCGTTATTTCCAGTGAAATTACAGTTATCAATATTTATATTCATACCATTTAATTGAACTGCACCTCCATATGGAGCTTTATTATTTTCAAAATTACAATCTTCAATTATCAGGTTCATTGTTAAATTAACCCAACCTGTTGATAATGCTCCGCCAAATTCATATGCTTCATTATCCTTAAAAATACAATTTTTAATTAATCCTGAAGCATGATATGTTAAAGCACCACCCTCATCAGCAGAATTTCCAATAAATTGACAATTTTCATAAGTAATACCATCACGAACACAAGCAGCACCCCCATGAGAATTTGGACTTCCATTAGAGGATATAGCGCGGTTGTTGATAAAAACACAATCTTTAACCAAAGCCGTTGATTCAATTTCATCTCTACCAATTTGAATTGCACCACCATAAACCCTAACACCTTCATTGTTTCTGACATAATTAGAATCAAAAATACAATTTAATATTCTGACATTATCACCATATGCACTCATTGCTCCTGCAGCTATTCCTGCAGAGTTATTATAAAAAACACAATTATTTACCAGCAGATTTCTTCCAGCATCAGGTCTTGTTTCAACATTATAAACAGTACTTATTGCGCCACCATTGCTTGTAGCATAACCATTTTCGAAACGGCAATTATTAAAGCTAATATCTTTTGTTTCAATAAATGCTGCAGCAGAAATTGTACCCACAGCATTTTTAAAAATCAAATTTGTGAAGTTTGACCCTTCAGCACCTTCCAAAACATTGAAAACATTTGTAATGCCTTTAGCATTTAAAACAGCACCTGAAGGAGATATGAAATTCAGTTTTTTATACACCAATATTGGTGATACTTCATTATCAGCTTCAAATTCATTTACTAGAATAATTGTATCACCATCACTTGCTCCGTGAATTGCATTTTGAATATCACTAAAAGTTCCACCATTTAATTCTATTTCAGATTGTAATACTTCATTTTGAGAATTTCCTAGTTTATCTAATTCAATTGCATTTAATCCATATTCATCAACACTTTCATTTAAATCTGCAGCATTAACTTTATCCAAATTAAGATTTAATGTGCAAAATATCAAAGTTAGGATAAATATAGCAATTAAAAGATCTTTGCTAATAGCTATCTTAGTTTTAAACATTTTAGTCACCTTTGAGGACAATTGATAACTACCATTAATTAACAAAAGCTATTAATTAGCAATTAAACTTTTTATTTAAGTTTAAATCTTGAAAACAATCATTAAAGATAAATTTTAACTAAAATCCAATAAATTAATAACTGACTATCAATTTAGTCACTTAACACCCTATAATTTAAAATAAAAATAGGATCCTAATTTATTAGTTCAAGACAATTTATCAAATCCAAATCAAATTTTTCAAAACTTAATTAAATTGGACTAAAATAAAAGATAATCTTTTTAAATCCTCAAAAATTCTATTAGATGAAGTATTATTTAAATTTTAGCTTAAATATAACACAAAAATCTAATTTTAAAAAATAATACATTTAAATATTATTTTGATATCTGCATGTGAAAAAATTATTTAAATTAAAAAATAAATGTAATATAAATTAAAAAAAAAGGACTTGAAAAAAATATGAAAAAAGAAATTATATGCAGCATATTTATAATATTAATATTATTTTCAACAATAAACAATGTTTGTGCAACTACAGTATTTTTAACATCAGACAATATTGTTAATCAGGAAACTGATGTTAGAATGTTAAATTCAATAAAAAAACACATTGAAGAGATCAGTAATGGTGAAATCCAAGTTATCGTTGACAGTCAAGCTCCAGGACCTGGAGAAGGAACAAGAGCAATTGAAAGCTCAGCGAACGTTAGTGTAAACCTTGCTGCTTCTTGTGCGGGGAACCTGTTAATTTTAGCAAAATATTCTGCAAGTTCAAATAAACAAATAATATTTGTAAATACTGGAAACTTTGATTTAAGTCATGCAAATTCACTGAGAAGAGCATGGGATGATAACTATTCCCCAACAAGCTTTGCAGGAATAAACTCCCCAGGACAATTTCTTAATGATGCTGGAATAAGTTATATTCAGCCATTACAAAAATACCCTGATGCAGGACCAGAAGGCTATCTTAACCAATACAGTGAAGAAGTAAATCAATATATTGCTGAAGAAATAATAAGATGCATAAATAATCAGGATAATAACTCGAACACATTAGATAGCAATCTAATAATAACACATGATTTATCCCCCTCCCAAATGGCAAAAGGTGCACATGAATTACTTGAAAGTGAGAACAATCGAATGAATGGAACCTATAATTCTTATACTGCACCACAATTACTATATTTAATGAGCTGTTATCTAAATGGAAATGGCCTTGAAAGTCCCGAAACTTATGGTGAACCTGAAAATCCTGCAGAACAATCTTCATTTACAAAAAATTCCTATTCAATATACGAATATATGGAAATGGCAGGGATTGTGAAAAAATATATGGATGAGAACGGTAGAGCACCAGATTACATTGAATATGATGGGGCTAGAATTAGCTATTATGATATTGTTCACAATTTTGCACTAATAACACAAAACCATACCAGTAGTGAAAACATGGACTTCGCAAGAGAATATTCATTTGAAAAAGTTAACGAAAATATATTATTTAATATTCTCCCAATCGTTATAATTATTGTTATTATAATGTTACTATATATTAAAATACGGAAAAAATAACGAAAATAAAATATATAATCAAATATAAATTAATAAATGGTGAATTTATGAAACGATATATAAGTGAATTAATCGGAACAATGGTTCTTGTTTTATTCGGTTGTGGAAGTGCTGCAGTTGCCGGTACTATACTCGGTAACTTAGGTATTGCATTAGCATTTGGTTTGTCCATTGTAGCAATGGCTTATGTTATTGGAGATATTTCCGGATGTCACATCAATCCTGCAGTTTCAATCGGAATGTGGATAGATGGAAGAATGAGTGCAAAAGATCTTGTATTGTATATTATTTTCCAATGTATTGGAGCTATCATAGGTATCACATTACTTGCAGTTATCATTAATTCTGCTCCAAGTCTTGGCGGATATATGACTACAGGATTAGGTGCAAATGGATATGGTGCAGCATCTAGTGTTGGAATTAATGTAGTGGGTGCTTTAATTGTAGAGATTATATTGACCTTCGTATTTGTATTTACCGTATTAGGTGTTACTAGAAGTGAAAAAACTGGTGTAATTGCCGGTATTGTAATCGGTTTAACCCTTGCATTTGTACATATTATGGGTATTCCATTAACCGGAACTTCTGTTAACCCAGCACGTAGTTTAGCTCCAGCATTATTCCTTGGAGGGGAAGCTCTCAAACAAGTATGGGTATTTATTGTTGCTCCTATAATTGGTGCTATAATAGCAGGATTACTCCATAAAGGTTTATATACCGGGGAAGAAGCATAACTTCCTCACTATTTATTTTTTAAATATGCGCAATTAAAAATTATCAACCACCACAAAACTAACTAATTTTCAGAATTGACAATTCAAAAACATACAAATTTAAATCATAATAAACATACTATAATAACATGGTAACTTGTCACTATTGTGGGGACGAACTTGACGAAATGGATGCTGTGGACAAATGCCCTTTTTGTGGAGATTATGCTCAAGAATGGATTACATTATGTGAATACTGCAGATACGTTACTGATGAAGAAGGAAACCCGTGGGAATGCCGATCTTGTAAAGAAGAATGTATGGATGATGCTAATTCAGAATATGAAGATATTTTAGAATATGAAGAGGAAATTGATACCTGGGAATGTCCATCTTGTCACACCGAAGTTAAAGAGGACCAATTAATCGACATATGTCCCCAATGCGGATGGGTAAGATACGTAAATAACAATATTGATTGGACCCAAGAGAATAGATAAGAAATTTTACTGCTTTTTGTAAAAAAGAAAAAATTTTTTAAAATATCTATTATTAATGCTAGTTTGGGAAATAGATATTTTTGGGACTGTCAAGTTCTTAGTGCTTTTGTTAGTAATTTGTGCTTAAATTTTTAATATTGCCTATTTGGGCTTCTTTTAGTTTT
>CACZPT010000006.1 GCA_902783085.1 uncultured Methanobrevibacter sp. | reverse complement strand
TTAGTTATTTTAAATGATAAAGTTGAAATTGAAAAAGAAACTTTAAATTTAAAATCCAAAGATGACTAATTTTTCATTTTTTTTAAGAAAATATTGTTGAAATTATTATTTCAATGATTTTTTCTTTTTTGTTTTAACTATTCAGATATTAAATTCCACCATCATACTTGTTGATTTAACATTAAATGAATTTATTCCTTTTAAAAATAAATATTCATAGTTTCATACTATTCTAATTATTTTTTGATATATTCTGCAGATTCGGGAAGGTTTTAAAATTAGCTGTAATGATTGCTAATATAATTTCAGTTATTCTAACAGTATTATGTATTTATTTTAATAAATGCAGATGATTTTTAAAAGGGGATAGTTATTATTTGAAAAAATTTCTATATCAAAAAGCTAATTAAATTTTGTTTTATAACAATATTCATGAAAACTTCTCAATTGCTCTTTAAAATATTTTATATGTGAGAATATCTAATATTATTATGGAGTTGTATTATGAGTAAGGATTCTAAAAAACAAATTGTCATCAAAGGTGCACGTGAACATAACCTGCAGGATATTGATGTTAGTGTTCCTCGTGATGAGTTTATTGTAATCACGGGTCTTAGTGGGTCTGGTAAGTCTTCATTGGCTTTTGATACTATTTATGCTGAAGGACAGCGTAGATATGTTGAGTCACTTTCTGCTTATGCAAGACAGTTTTTAGGTCAGATGAAAAAACCTGAAATGGAGTCTATTGAAGGTCTTTCTCCAGCTATTTCAATTGATCAAAAAACAACAAGGGAAAATCCAAGATCTACTGTAGGCACTATTACGGAAATTTATGATTATTTAAGATTATTATATGCAAGGATTGGAATTGCCCATTGTCCTAATTGTGGAAAGGAAATCTCACAACAAACTATTGGCCAAATCGGTGATGCCATAATGGGAGAGGGTGAAGGTATTAAAATCCAGATTTTATCTCCAATTGTTAGGGATAAAAAAGGTCAGCATAAGGATGTTTTAGAGGATTTACAAAACAAGGGTTTTGTAAGGGTTAGGGTTGATGGAGAAATTAGGGATTTGGAAGATGATATTAATCTTGCAAAGACTTATAGGCACAGTATTGATGTTGTCGTTGATAGATTAAAAATAAGACAAGGTGTTGATTTTAAGAGAAGGCTTGTTGATTCTCTTGAAACTGCTGCAGAATTTTCCAATGGTTTAATCACTGTTTTATTTGATACGAATGAGGAAAGTTATGAAAAGAAATATTCAGAACATTTTGCTTGTGTTGATTGTGGAATTAATTTTGAAGAGTTAACTCCTAGAATGTTTTCATTTAATGCTCCTCAGGGTGCTTGTCCTGAATGTAATGGTATCGGTTCTAAAATGGAGATAGATCCTGGTTTGATAGTTCCAAATCCGCATTTGACTTTAAATGAAGGAGCTATTGCCCCGTGGTCTAAATCATCTAAACGGGAAAATTATTATTATCAGATGCTTGAAGCTGTCTCTAAACATTTTAATTTCAGCATGGATGTTCCATTTAATGAATTGGATAAGGAATATCAAAATACTATATTGTATGGATGCGATGATAAAATTCCATTTACCTTTAAAAGAAGAAATAAATCTTATATGGTTAATCGTAAGTTTGAAGGTGTTATTCCAAGAATGGAGAGATTATACCTGGAAACTAAGTCAAATTATTCAAGGAAATATCTTTCTAAATTTATGAGTGATAGGAAATGTCATGTTTGTGGCGGTAAACGTTTAAGACCTGAAGTTTTGGCTGTTACTGTTGGTGATAAATCAATCATTGATGTTTGTGATTTACCAATTAAGGATTCATATCAATTTTTTAAGGATTTAAAGTTAACTGAAAGGGAAAATTTCATTGCAAAAGAAGTTTTAAAAGAAATTAAAGAACGTTTAAGCTTTTTGGTTGAAGTGGGGCTTGATTATTTGTCAATGTCTAGATCATCAGGTACTCTTTCAGGTGGTGAAGCTCAAAGAATTAGACTTGCAACTCAAATTGGATCTGGTTTAGTGGGTGTATTATACATTTTAGATGAACCAAGTATTGGTCTTCACCAAAGGGATAATATAAAGCTTACTGAAGCACTCAAAAGACTTAAAGATGTAGGAAATACTTTGGTTGTCGTTGAACACGATGAGGAAACAATCCTATCAGCAGATCATGTTGTTGATATCGGACCTGGTGCCGGTGAGCATGGTGGTAAAATTGTTGCTCAGGGAACACCACTGGATATTATGAATAATCCAGATTCCATTACAGGCCAATATATATCAAGAGTTAAAAAAATTGATATTCCTAAAAATAGACGTGAAGGTAATGGTCAGTTTATTACTATCAGAGGTGCACAGCAAAACAACCTAAAGGATATTGATGTTGAGATTCCTCTTGCTAAATTTAGTTGTGTTACTGGTGTGAGCGGTTCTGGTAAAAGTAGTTTGATTAATGAAATTTTATACAAGGGAGCTAAAGGTGAATTATCTCATAAATTCACTTTTGCAGGTAGATATGATAAAATCGAAGGGCTTGAAAATATTGATAAAGTAATAGCTATTGATCAAAAACCAATTGGAAGAACTCCAAGGTCAAATCCTGCAACTTATACTGGTGTATTCACTGATATTAGGGATTTATTTGCAAATACTCCTGAGTCAAAAGCGAGAGGATATAAACCTGGAAGATTTTCATTTAATGTTAAAGGTGGAAGATGTGAGGCATGTTCGGGTGATGGTATTGTACAGATTGAAATGCACTTTTTAGCCGATGTTTATGTTCCATGCGAAGTCTGTGGCGGTAAAAGGTATAATGATGAAACATTAGACATTCGTTATAAAGGTAAAAACATTTATGAAGTTTTGGAAATGACTGTTGAAGAGGCTTTGGAGTTTTTTGAACATATTCCTAAAATCTATAAAAAATTAAAAACATTGCTTGATGTTGGTTTAGGTTATATGAAAATAGGTCAACCTGCTACTACGTTATCCGGTGGTGAAGCTCAAAGGATTAAACTGGCTAAAGAGTTATCTAAAACGAGTACTGGAAATACACTGTATATTCTTGATGAACCAACTACAGGTCTTCATTTTGCTGATATTAAAAGATTGCTTGATGTTCTAGCTAGATTAACTGATGCAGGTAATACTGTTGTTGTTATTGAGCATAATTTGGATGTTATTAAAACTGCAGACCATATCATCGATTTGGGTCCTGATGGTGGGGATGGTGGAGGTATGGTAATAGCTACTGGAACACCTGAGGAGGTATCTGAGTCTGGTACTTATACTGGTGAGTTTTTGGATAAAATGCTTAATGAAAATATTACTCCTTATGCAAAAGAGCTTGTCGGTGAAAAATTAGCTAAATAGTATTTTTATTTTGATGATTGGATTTGATGGTCTATTTTATTTTCATCATCCAATAAAAATTTTAATAGATTACCATTTTGATACCAATACTTTATAAATTAGGATGTTTAAATCATTTATTGAGGAGATTATATTGAATTTTAATTTTTATGATGCATTTTTAATTTTTATTCGTGGAATACTTATGGGTTCTGCAGACATTGTTCCTGGTGTTTCTGGCGGAACTATTGCGTTAATTACTGGAATTTATGAGCATTTAGTTCATGCTATTAGTAAAATCAATTTCACTTTTATAAAACCTTTGGTTAAGGGTGATTTTAAAGGTTTTTGGAATACAATGCTTGATGAAATAGATTTTAAATTTTTCATTCCGTTGGTTTTAGGTATTGGAATTGCTATGTTAACATTGGCTAAGGTAATTACTTATTGTATGGATGTTTATACTGATCTTACTTATTCATTCTTTTTAGGTTTAATTATTGCTTCTGCTGTTGTTTTATTTAAACAGATTCCAAAAATTTCTTTTAAGCATATTTTATTTGCGATTTTGGGTATGGTTTTGGCTTTTACTTTTGTTAGTTTAAATCCTATTGCTGCAAATCATTCTTTATTTGTTTTATTTATTTCTGGTTTAATAGCTATTTGTGCTATGATTTTACCTGGAATTTCCGGATCTTTTTTACTCTTGTTGCTTGGTCAGTATGAGTATATGTTGACTGCTCTTCATGAGATGCATGTTACAGAAATTATTGTGTTTTTAGTTGGTGCTGTAATTGGTATTTTGGGTTTTTCAAAACTTTTAAATTATTTGCTTAAAAATTATGAAGAGATAACTATGGCATTTTTAATTGGTGTAATGCTTGGAACTTTAAAAATCCCTGTTGGTCATATTGCGTCCAGTATTTCATTTAATTTTTCAGGTATTTTACCATGTATTATTATAGCTGTTATTGCATTTGCTATAATTATTATTATGGAAACTAAGTTTAATTATATTGAATAGATGTTTTCTATTCATTTTCCTTTAATTTTTAGACATGGATTTCAAGTGTAATAACTTATAACTAATAATATCTAACTCATCATTTAATCAAAAATGCACTTAACTAAATCATATTCTTTTTAATTTTTTATAATTTTTATCAATAGTTATTCCAGTATTTTTAATCCAGTCATGATTTTCAACATTTAAGTTCACCTTAAGTGTTTATACAAAAAACTCAATATTTGTGATTGTCAAGTATTTTATAATATAAACAATAAACTTTTAACTAATGTTGGTTTTAAAAAAGGTAAAAAAGCAGTGGAAATTATATCCTATCGGCTCTCCTAAAAATGCACTGAACAATAAAAGGCAAGCAGAATTTGTAGGAAACATTAAATTTCAAAATACCTCTGACGGTATTGCAATTTCCAGATTTATTGCAGATTATAATTATGATGATAATTCCAGCATAAATGAAAAGCTGTTTCCACCCCAGGAAGTTATTAAACTCTTGAGAAGTCAAGCTGTTTTTTTAGCTACTCGAGATGAAAAGATGGAAAATTATCTTAAATCACTTAACATTAAGGTTAGACACACGAAAGTTTGTGATTTTTGCGCATTTGAAGGAAATATCACCATCGTCAACTCTAGTTTTTCATACGAATATAACAATCAGTTAATCTGTAAAAATTGTGCATATGATACAATCAAAAATGAAATCAAACTGATGGGTTTTGACAAAAAGATTTTTAGAAACCTTAAAAAGACCCTTGATAAAACCGGAAATTTACAAAAAACATTATCTGTTCTCTCACCAGATTTCAATCCTCTTAAAAATAAAAACCTAACATTATTTGATAAAATCTCATCAAAATCGAAATATAAAATACCTCAGGTTGAAATGAAACGTTTAAAAATCAACCATGACTTTAGAGATATTCTAATTAAAAACGGCAATGATAAGTTACTGCCCGTTCAGTATCTGGCCATCAAAGAAGGATTACTTAAAGGCGAAGATTTACTTGTTGTTAGTGCAACGGGAAGTGGAAAGACATTGGTTGGTGAGCTTGCAGGTATTAGTGAAGTTTTAAATGGAAAGAAATTTATTTTCCTAACTCCACTTGTTGCTCTTGCAAATCAAAAATACAGAGATTTTAAAAAGAAATATAAAAAATTAGGATTAAATGTAGCTATTAAAGTTGGAAGAAATCGTGTTAAAGCTAAAGGTGAGCTTAAACTACCTGACAGTGATGTTTCTAATGCAGATATTGTTGTTGCAACTTATGAAGGAATAGATTACCTACTTAGAAGCGGCAATTCAAATAAATTAAGTAATTTGGGAGTTGTATTAATCGATGAAATTCACATGATTGATGATGAGGATAGGGGAACTCGTTTAAATGGTTTAATTAAACGTATTAAAAATTTATATCCAAAAACTCAAATAATAGGCTTATCGGCAACTGTTAAAAATCCTGAATTTCTAGCTAGTGAATTCAATATGAAATTAGTGGAATATCCTAATCGTCCAGTTCCTCTTGAAAGACATTTGGTCTATATGAGAAGTGAATCATCAAAACGTCATTTGATGGCGAAACTAGCTAAAAAAGAATTCAATACAAAGTCCAAAAAAGGATATCGTGGACAAACTATAATATTTACAAATTCCAGAAGAAAAACTCATAAAATTGCTAATTTCCTGCAGGAAAAACGTATTAATGCAGCTGCTTATCATGCGGGTCTGTCTTATTATAAAAAGGAAAAAATAGAAAAAGACTTTGATAGGGCAAAACTATCAGTTGTAGTAACCACAGCAGCTCTGGCAGCAGGTGTTGATTTTCCAGCTTCACAAGTAATATTTGACTCATTAATAATGGGTAATAAATGGATTAATCCAAATGAGTTTTCACAAATGCTTGGAAGAGCAGGAAGACCATCTTATCATGACAGAGGTATGGTTTATCTACTTCCAGAAATCGGTAATGATTTTCAAGGAGAATCCGAAGAAGCAAAAGCTCTGGAACTTCTTGAAAGTAACAGTGAAGATGTATTCATTGAATATGATGAGGAAAGCTCATATGAACAAATTCTGGCTGATATTTCATCTAACTCAATCAAGTCATTTAATCAGTTAAGTGAATTTTACAAAAAAATTGATGTTCCAATTAGCCTGGAAATTGCAATAGCTGAAATGAAAAAATTGGGATTAATTACAGATGACTTTAAAATAACAAAATATGGTCGTGCGGTTTCAGTTTCATTTTTAAGCCTGGAAGATGGTGAGTTTATACACCAAGCATTAAACGATCAGGATTATCTAACAGATTACGTTAGATTATCTCCAATGTATAAAAATAAAGAACAATACGATAAATTAAAAGTAAAAGTATTGGCTATGGCATTGGATTTGGAATTATTTGAAAATGCCTATTTATCAAATGTTATTCACAATCAAATAGCCAATGCATTAAAAATCAAATTTTCAACTAGATTATTTGCAGAATCAACTTTGGATATTATATCAAGTGGTGAAGCAATAGAAAAACTTGATTCTAAATTTCAGGAAGCATTAATTAGACTTCAAAGCGACTTTTTAAAATGCAATTGTCAGGACAGACCATTTTGCAGATGTTTGCAGCTTGGAATTTCAGAGCTAATAATTCATGAAAGGCTTAAAGGTAAAGATCCGGTTGACATATCAAATAAATTATTTAGAAAATATCAAATTCAGGTCTATCCCGGAGATATATTTTCATGGTTGGATAATTTCATTAAAAACTTAGATGCGATTAGAAGAATTGCAAGAGCTTTTAATCACAAAAAAATTGAACGTAAAACTTCTTATTTAATTAAAAAAATAGAAAATGGTTAAAAATAATAAAAAGGTGATATTATGGTACATCCACATAATAACGTAATTTCTCAGATGAATGATGCATCCAAACTTGTTGATATAATTTATGAATCTAAAATGAGTTATATAAGACAAAATTTAAGTATACATCTTCATGAAAGTCAAATCAAACTTTTAAAAAATGTTGTAAAACATCAAAAACCACACCACAGGAAAATCCGCGTAAAACAATATGCTAAAATCAGCAGTGATGATAAGCATTTTAAATTACATTCTAAACTATACCTGAAAAGATACAAAAAGCTAGAAGCGCTAAATTTAGTTCAAATATTGGATGTTGATGATTTAGATTATGATGTTGTTTTAACGGATTATGGCAGTCAAATACTTTTTGAAATTAGTGACTTGGAAGATGAATGGGCTGAAATAGCATCTGGTGATTTGGATAATTTAAGACAAATGGCATTAAATACTTTTGAAATTACATATAAGTTTAAAAAGAATCAGAAATATCAATTTTAATTAGCCAATAAGATTTTAAAAACTATTTAAAAATCTTTATTTATTCTTAAATATAAGTATTATTTATGGAATTTAAAATCAGAACTAAAGGTCACAAAAATGTATCTTCACTTCATAAATCAACTTTTGAAATTACAAAAGATTTAGAAATTGGACCTACTGCTGATTGTATTATTGGAGTGGATATGGATAAGTCAATGGAAAACTTTCCTTTGGAGTTTAAAAATAAAATAGCTAATTCAAATACAAAAATAGCTGTTATATTGGATACTCCTAATGGGCATGATGAAATTATAGGTTATGGTCATAAAGATTTAACTCTAACCCATCCAACAGATATAGTATGCAGAACTAGTGATTATACATGTTCTAGAACATTGATGGTAAAGGCCAGTAAGGCGGCTCGAGATTTGGATTTGGATGTGATTAATGATTTAAAAAATAATCAAATCATGGAAGTTACTATTAAAATCATTGAATAATAGTTAAACTTATATAAGTTGAAAAACATATTCTTTAATAACTACTTTTGTTATATGCGGGGGTGGTCGAGTGGTCAAAGGCGATAGGTTGAGGGCCTATTGGGTTAGTCCCTTCGCGGGTTCAAGTCCCGTCTCCCGCA
>CACZPT010000005.1 GCA_902783085.1 uncultured Methanobrevibacter sp. | reverse complement strand
GGTATTTATATTATTACTACATCTTATGGAGGTTGTCAAGAGTCAAACACGATAAGAATAGAATAAAAATTTTTTATCCTTTTTATTCTATTTCTTTTTATTCCCCATATATAGGGGATTCTTAAAGTTTTAGAATTAAAAAAAATAAACGAATGGGTTGTTTTAAAGAAGGGATAATTTTTATTATTTTATGATTATAAATGAGGATGTGATTTATTATTATATTAAATTATTTTAATAAGAAAACCGTGTTTATGAGGAGGTTTTTAATTTGAATTTTAAACATAAAAGTGTCATGTTAATATTACTATTATTATTAATTTGTTTAAGTGTTGGTGGTGTTAGTGCTAGTGAGGATGCTAGTGGTGTTTCTAATACTACTACTGTTTTGTCTGAGTCAATTAGTGTTGATTCGGATAATGATGTTGTTGGTGGTTTGGAGAGTTCTGTGCCGGATGGTGATGTTTTAGGTGCTGATGGTGATGGTACTTTCACTGATTTGCAAAATGATATTAATGATGCTATCTATACTACTGGTGTTTTTAATATGAATAGAAGTTATATTTACACTAATGGTACTGATAGTGAGGATTTGAGGTATGGTGTTACTGTTAGTGCTCCTTTGATTATTAATGGTAATAATACTTATTATATTGATGGTGCGAGTCTTGCTCGTATTATGCAGGTTTATTCTGATAATGTTCAGTTTAATAATGTGATTTTCCAGAATGGTTATAGGGCTGGTAATACGAATGATTTTCAGGGTGCTGCTGTTTATTGTGAGAATTTCAATAATATTTCTTTTAATGGTTGTAAGTTTACGGGTAATGGTCAGACTGTTTTCTATCCAGGTACTACTACCCGTGCACAGGCTTTAGGTTTATGTATCTATGCTAATAATGGAACTGATCTTAATATTAGTGGTTGTACTTTTACAGGGGTTTCTGGTACTGGTATTAATACAGGTGTATGTTGTTATAAAGTAGATAATATTACATTTTATCGTTGTACTTTTTCTCGTATGTTTAATGGTATTCATGTTAGTGGTGGTAGTAATATGGCTAATCTTAGTTATCTTACGCTTAATACTTCACCAAGAACAGAAAGTTGGAGTGGTAATATTAGTTTTACTTTTAGGCTTGATGATGTTTTGAATGTTAGTTGTGATCATGGAAATTTCGGTGGTGGTAACTATAGAATGTATTATATTATGGGTATTTATCGTGCGGAATATATTAATTTAACCAGCAACACCTTTAATTCTTTTCTTGCTGGTCTTGGAGGATCTCATGTTTTATATATTAATGATGTGAAAACATATTGTTATCTGTATGGTAATCTATTTACCAATTTCAATATGGATTATACTCAGAACCGGATGGTTTATATTGATGGTATTCGTGCTACTGCTAGACTAGAGATTATTTCAGATAGAATGGCGAATTGTTATGGTCATCGTGTTAACCAGTATCAGATTAATGAGTTTAATTATGTTTTAATGGATCACTTCACATTTAACGGTAATAATCGTGAAACTGATCAAGATAGAGAAATGGTTTATATTGGTAATATTGATAATTTAAATTTAACTTACTGTACTTTTGATAATAATTATGCTGGTCGTATATTAAGATTTACTAACATTATTAATTGTACTATTTCCTATTGTACTTTTAACAATCTTAGAGGTAAATTAAATGGTGCAGGACTTTACTTCTCAACTACGAATAATCTTGTTTTTGAATATTCTAATGTTACTGCTTGTTATTGTAATGCAGGTTCAACATATGCTGTTACTTCAGCTATAATTGATTTTGATTATAGTGCTGGGAAGGCTTATGTTTATAAATGTACTTTTGATAATTTGTATTCAAGTAATATAATTCAAGGTTTCTATGGTGTTTTCTATAATAATGGTAATTGTGAGGTTGATAGTTGTACTTTTAATAATTATCGTATACGTGGTACTATTGCTTATGGATTTTTCTACAATAATGGTGGTAATCTTTTAGTTCATAATTCTACTTTCACCGGTAGTTATAGTAATGGTAT
>CACZPT010000004.1 GCA_902783085.1 uncultured Methanobrevibacter sp. | reverse complement strand
CAATATAATAGAAAATAATAATAACCTATCCATAACCAATGCTTTAAACTTTGCAGTTATCGCAATATTTGTTGAAGGCAAGCAGAAAAAGAAAATAATGGAAAAACTAGTCCAACTTTTCACAAAAATACAAATAGATTCAACCCTTCAAATAAACCTGCACCATATTCTTAAAAAAATGATAAAAAAACATTTTGAAAATGACAAAAATAAATGCAAGGAGATGTTAACCATGATATCAGAATCCATATTCGGAACAAACTACGAAGGACTAACCTGCAAAGAAATAGACGAACTCAGAATAAAAGAAAAAGAAGAAGAAATAGAACACTACAAACAACAAATAGAACAAAAAGACAAACAATACAAACAACAAATAGAACAAAAAGAACACTACAAACAAGAAATAGAACAAAAAGACCAAGAAATAGAACAAAAAGACCAAGAAATAGAACAAAAAGACCAAGAAATAGAAAACTTAAAAAAACAATTAAAAAACTAAAAAAATAAATTAATTAATGGATGAATTCATAATATTCATCCAAACCATTTTTTAACAATATTCACTAAAAATTAATGCAAAATAATCAGGTTTTAAGTACCTATAAGTTTAGTATAGACAGTACCAACAAATCAATCATCCATTATCATTAATACTAAATTCGCATTTTTAACATTATTAATCAGAAGAACATCAGTTTCATCAATCACTCTACCGCAGACAATACAAACAATTTTTTTCTTAGCAATTTTATTATCTATCAGATATTTTTAGATTAGCTACCTCCATATCGACAAGTATTCTATAATAACTTTAAATAGAATTCTTTGTCATACTAACTTCAGACAAGTCAAAGTATTTTTTTCATTATAAAATATAAATATAATGAATATTTTTATTAGCTAAACAGAAATATATTATTCAGTAGGTGAAAAATATGTCCTTGGATTATCATGTTATTGAAACATTGGGGAAAGCCAAAGTTGTTATTGAAAATGGTAAAATAACCTCAATTGAAGAACCTAATGTTGATTATTGTCCTATTTTTGAAAATATTGATGGTGTGAAACAATTAGATAAAGATTATATTGAAATGAATATTAATCGAAGAATTAATGAGTTTGGAATGTGTACTCCTAAAAGAGTAGTTAAAATGAAGGATATTTTAACATTTGGAATATCTGAGATTTTAAAAACCAATGCTGAAATGGGTGTTATTGACTGTGTTGTTGGGGTTTGTGATGGTGTTGGAACTTTATTGATGAGTGATCCGGATATTATACAGGGTGTTGGGGGTAGAGTATCTGCACTTATAAGTACAACCCCAATTCCTGAAGTTATTGAAAAAGTTGGAAGAGGAAATGTTATTAATCCTGAAACTGGAGATTTAGATCCGATTAAAGGTTTGGAATTTGCAATTGAGAAAGGTTATAAAAATATAGCTATTACGATATTGCCATCAAAAACCATAATGGAAATCAGACAATATCCTCTTCCTAGTGATGTTAATGTTTATATTTTTGTGGCTCACACTACAAATGCAACACTTGAAGAAGTTGAAAGTGCTTTTAAATATAGTGATGTTATAACAGCTTGTTCATCAAAACATGTTAGGGATTATGCTGAAAAAAATAAAATATATTATTCCGGTGCTAAAGTTCCTATTTTTGCAGTTACTCCTAAAGGAAGGGAGTTTTTAGATAATCGCTTGAAAATGATTGGGAAAGAATTAACAACGAATAAATATCCTATGGATAAAACAAAACATCCGCAACCTTTAATTTAATTTTCATTATCTGGAAAATTTTTAAAATTAATATAGTTTAATAAACAAAGTAAAATATTACATCAAATTAAATAATAGAGGGAAAACATTGACTCAGAAAAGTGAAGCTCAAAAAGCCAATATTACACCGGAAATGGAAGTTGTTGCAAAACAGGAAAATATTGATGTTAATAAATTAGTTAGATTAATAGCTGATGGAAAAGTTGTTATTCCTAAAAATGTTCATAGAGATTCAAAAGCTTGTGGTATTGGTGAAGGCCTTACAACCAAAATTAATGCGAATATAGGTTCCTCATCAAAAATTGATGATTTGGATTTGGAAGTTAATAAAGCAAAATTAGCTGTTGAATATGGTGCTGATGCTATTATGGATTTGTCTACGGGTTCTGATTTAAAATTGTTTAGACAAAAAATAATGGGTGCTGTTGATGTAATTATAGGGACTGTGCCTGTTTATGAAGCTGGTGTTGTTACACTTTCTAAAAATAAAGAGATTGTTGACATGGATCCGGATGATATTTTTAAAGCTATTGAAAATCAGGCACGTGAAGGTGTTGATTTTATGACTCTTCACTGTGGTATAACCAAAGATTTAGTTTCAAAACTTGAAAATCAAAATCGTATGATGGGTATTGTAAGTCGTGGCGGTACTTTTATGGCTTCTTGGATTAAGCATAATGGAGAGGAAAATCCATTATATGAAAATTATGATTATCTTTTAGAATTATCTTATGAGCATGATATCACATTATCTTTAGGTGATGGACTTAGACCTGGTTGTTTAGCTGATGCAAGTGATATTCCTCAAATTCAGGAATTAGTTAATCTGGGGGGTCTTGTAAAACGGGCTCAGGATGCGAATGTTCAGGTTATGGTTGAAGGACCTGGGCATATGCCTTTAAATCAGATTAAAGCCAATATGGAAATTCAAAAAACAATATGTTTTAATGCACCATTTTATGTGTTGGGGCCTTTGGTTACTGATTTGGCGCCGGGTTATGATCATATTACTTCAGCAATTGGGGGAGCGATAGCTGCAAGCAGTGGTGCTAACTTTTTGTGTTATGTGACTCCTGCAGAGCATTTATCACTGCCTTCTCTTGAAGATGTAAAAGAAGGGGTTGTTGCATCTAAAATAGCTGCTGAAGCTGCTGATGTTGCAAAGGGATTGAATCAAGCATGGTATAAAGAACGTGAAATGGCTAAGGCTAGAAAAGAATTTGATTGGGAAAAGCAGTTTATGCTTGCATTTGATAAATCCAAACCTAGAACTTACAGGGATAAATGTGAACTTGATGATGATGAAATGTGTGCAATGTGTGGGGAGTACTGTGCAGTAAAAATAGCAAAAGGCGATTTTTAATGAAATATCAGGAATTAGTAGATGTATACTCGGCTTTGGAAGCTACAACTAAACGTTTAGAAAAAACCGATATAATAGCTGATTATTTAAAAAAATTAGATGTTGATACAATTGGAAAAGTTGGATTATTACTTCGCGGAAGTGTTTTTCCTGCTTGGAGTTCACAGGAAATTGGTATTGGGGCAAAATTAGTTGAACGTGCGGTTGCAGAAGCTATTGGAACAAGTAAAGCTAATGTTGAGGATGCTGTTCGTGATGAAGGAGATATTGGTCTTGCATGTGTTAAATTATATGCTAAAAAATCTCAAACGACATTCTTTTCACAACCGTTAACAATTGATTTTGTTTTTAATAGCTTACAGAAATTATCAAAAATAAGCGGTTCAAGATCCACTAACCGTAAAATTTCAATTTTATTGGAATTATTATCACAGGCAAGTGCCAGTGAAGCTAAATATTTAACTCGTACACTGACAGAGGAGTTGAGAATTGGTGTTGGTGATGGGGTTGTTCGTGACGGAATAGCTCAGGCATTTAATATTGATAAAAGTGTTGTGGAGCGGGCACAGATGCTTACAAATGATTTTTCTGTTGTTGCTCAAACTGCATTGTTAGAAGGTGAAAATGGTCTTAAAAAGCTTAATTTAACTGCTGGAACACCAGTTAAACCTATGCTTGCACAATTATCACCACCATTAGCTGAAATCATACCTGAAATGGGTGTTGCAATTTGTGAGACAAAGTATGATGGTATTAGATTGCAAGTTCACAGAGCCCAGGGTGAAATTAAAATATTTACCCGCCGACTTGAAAACATTACTCATGCACTTCCTGAAATCGTGGAGTTATTTGATGAGTGTTTACCTCATGAGGATTATATTGTTGAAGGTGAGCTAATAGCTACCCGTAACGGTGAGCCATTGCCATTTCAAAATATTCTGCATAGGGTAAGAAGGAAATATAATGTAGAGGAAGCTATGGCTAATGTTCCTTTAAAGTTATTTTTATTTGATGTTCTCTACTATAAAGTACCTATGATTGATGAAGCATTATCTAAAAGAAGAGAAATCTTAGATGAAATCGTTGATGATAGCGATGATGCAATGAATTTAAGTACAATGTTAACTGTAACTGAGGATAATATTGATGAAGCTGAGAAATTATTTGAAAGTTCAATAGCCGGTCATCATGAAGGTATTATGATTAAGGATGCGTCCCAACCATATATTCCTGGAATTAGAGGTAAAAAAATGCTTAAATACAAAGCAGAACCAGAAACCTTAGATATGATTGTTATTGGTGGGACATATGGTATTGGTAAAAGGGGAGATTTTGTGGGATCTTATCTTGTAGCACTAAGAGATGAAAATGATGAGTTTAAAAGCGTTGCTTATGCTGCAACAGGCCTTGATGATGCGACTCTTGAATATTTAACAGGTAAAATGAAGGAACTTGAAATTGCAACAAAAGGCCGGAAAATCATTGTTGAGCCTAAAATAGTTTTAGAGATTGCATTTTCTGAAATTGTTGAAAGTCCGGAATATGAAACCGGTTATTCTTTAAGATTTCCGGTTGTTAAAAATATCAGAAAGGATAAAGGTCCAAAAGACATTGATACTGTTGAGCGGCTCATTTCAATGTATGATGCCCAATAACAATTTTTTAAATCCGCACAGTATAATGGGAATAAATTCTATCATCAATATAAAATCCCAAATGCAAAGTTTATCTTATGGAAATTACAGACGGCAGATTATTAAGAATAGCTTTGATAACATCTTTAATTGGTTTAATTGGTTTAATCATATTTACACCATCGATTGAAGTTAAGCAAGTTAAAATCAGTGATATTAATCGGGCGATGATTGATGAAGAAGTGAGTGTTGAAGGAGTAGTTAGTGAAGTTAAAAGCTCTAAAAGCGGGGCCAGTTATTTTTTAACTGTTAATGATGGAACCGGCAAGATAAATCTCATTATATTTGAAAGTCAACTAGCTGAGATTCAAAGGGATTTTGATATTGGTGAGTTTAAAGACCGGAAAGTAAAAATAACAGGTAAAATAACTGAGTATAACTCTCAGATGGAGATAATATTATCCGGTGGGGATGGAATTGAAATTATTAATTAACAAGTTATTTATTTGATTGAAGATATAATTATTAATTGATAAATTTTATAGGAAATTATTACAATGTCAAAAGAAAAAAGATTATTTGGTACTTTTGGAGTTAGAAGAACTGCAAATGATGTTTTAACTCCGGAATTTGCATCCCGATTAGCTGCATGTTATGGAACTCAAATACAGGGTACTGTTGCAGTTGGCGGAGATACAAGAACCACAAGCCCGATGTTAATTGAAGCTGTAAAAGCAGGTCTTTTATCATCAGGCTGTGATGTTGTAGATTTGGGAATTCTACCTACTCCGGCTGTTCAATATGGTGTGCGTAAATATTATGATGGTGGAGTGATGATTACTGCTTCACACAATCCTCCAAAATATAATGGGATTAAATTTTTAGATGAATATGGTATTGGAATTCCTGATGATATGGAATTAGCTATTGAAGAATTATATTTTGATAGTGAACCTAAAAGGGCTGAATGGTTTGAAATTGGTCAGGTTTATAAAAATGACAAAGTAATTGACGAATACATTGATGAGGCAATATCTAATGTAGACAGTGATGCTATTCGTGAAGCTAACTTAAAAGTGGTTGTTGACTGTGGAAGTGGTGCTGGAGCATATACTGCACCTTATTTAATTCGTAAATTAGGATGTGATGTAACAACTCTTAACTGTCAGGCTGATGGTTTTTTCCCTGGTCGTGACCCTGAACCTATTGAGGAAAATTTACAGGAATTGATTAGTGTTGTAAAAGAGCTTAATGCGGATATTGGTCTTGCCCATGACGGTGATGCGGACAGAACAATTTGTATTGATGAGAAAGGAAACTTCGTTTTAGGAGATAAGACTTTTTCACTTGTTGAAAAACAAATGCTTAAAGAAAATAATGGTGGAATCATTGTTACTACTGTTGCAACTTCACAAGCTATTTATGACATTGCAGATGAATATGATGGTGAGGTAATAGCTACTGCTGTTGGAGATTTACTTGTAGCCCGTAAATTACATGAAAAAGATGGTTTGTTTGGTGGTGAAGAAAACGGTGGTTTGATTTTCCCTGATTTTGTTTATGGAAGGGATGCTGTAATGACTGTTGCTAAAATTTTAGAAATTTTGGCTGTTGAGAAAAAAACATTGTCCCAGTTAGTATCTGAACTTCCGGTTTATTATGCGAGTAAAACAAAAATCGAGTGTAGTGATGATTTAAAACAGAAAGTTATGGACAGTATTGCAGAAGAGATTAAAACTACAACTGATTTTAATCTGGATTTAACTGATGGGGTTAAAATCCTGAAAGATGATGGGTGGGTTATTATTAGGCCGTCAGGTACTGAGCCGATCTTTAGATGTTTTGCAGAAAGTGATAATCAGCAAAAAGCAGATGAAATGACTGATTGGGGAATCAGTTTGATTAAGAAATATAAACAGTAGAAAATCGGAGTAAATTTTACTTCGATAATTTTAAATTTTTTATTAATTAAAACACCATATACTATTTTAGTTACTAATTTAATTAATCAAATCATTAAAATAATCAATTGTGAAAATAAAAAATAGTAAAATTAAAAGGAACATGTAGATTAAAAGTTATCAAGACATTCTTCTTTTAGGAAAAACGCATCCTCATTATCAGGATTTCTAAGTAAAACCTTATTGAAACTATCAACAGCCTCTTCAAATTTACCCAACTCCATTAACACAACACCCTTATTTAATAAAAAATCAATATTATGCTTTTCAAGAGAAATTGCAGTATTAAAACAATCAAGAGCCTCATCATATTTACCTAAATCAATATAAGCATTACCCATACGATTAATTGCCTCAGCATCCATTTCAGAATCATCCAAACAAACTTCAACAGCCTTATCAAATGACACAATAGCTTCTTCCAAACGACCCATATCCGTCAATAAGTTTCCACGTGAATTCCAAACCTCAGGATTTTCACCATCTATTACAATAAGTTTATCATAAACCTTTAACGCTTTGTCATATTCACCTAAAACTTCAAGAATGAAACCTCTCCAATAAAGAACAATCGGACTGTAAGGTGCATAATTAAAAGCAATAGTACTGACTTTAAGAGCCTCCTGCACATCCCCCGCATTCAAAAGAGCAATAGCTTTATTATTTAAAATATACTCATTATCAGGTTCATATTTTAATGCATCATCATAACACTTAATAGCTTCACCGAACTGACCCAATCTTGAAAGATTATCCCCCTGTTTATTTAAAAGATAAACATCTTTCGGATCCAACTTTAAAGCAGCATCATAACACATCGTGGATTTATCAAATTTACCACTGTCAAATAAAATATCTGCACGTTTGGTAATCATAGCCTTTTCATCGATTTTATCCCCTTTCCAATCATCAATATCCAATTTTTCAAAGTAGATAATTTGGAATTTATCAGATTTATCGACACGACCACCATACATCTTTTTAAACTCTTTAATCATCTCTTTAGAGTTTTCAAAACCCTCTTCACGAGCCATCTCATCATTATCAATGATTTCTTCAAAAGAAATATCCTCAACATCACTAACAATTGCTTCAAAAATCTTCATCTTTTCTTTTGAAACTAAATTCCAGTAACAATATAACCTATCACCTTTTTTAAGAGGAGATTTCCATAGCTTACGTATGGTTCTTCTCTTTTTACCTGTGATGACATCAATGTCGTTACTTGAAAATGATAAAATAGGCATACTAATAAACTCATCCAATTATTTCTTCACCAAATTCCCCGGATTTAACTTTTACAATCCCATCAAACAATGGTTTAATATCCAAAGCCAACTTCTTTAAATCATGAGGATTTGGAACATCCACCTTTTCTAAGGCAGGATCTAAAACATTTCTATTTCTAAACTGCTGAATGGTGTAAATATCACCTTCAACATCATTAACTAAATTGCGAATATCTTTTTTAGTGTGTAAAGTCGGAACATAAGTTGTTCTAAGTTCCAAACAAACATTTGAATCCACATTAATCAGTTTCATAGATTTTTTAACTTCAAAACCAACATCAGCCCCAGTTACTTTTCTGTATTTTTCAAATGGAGCTTTAATATCAAGAGAAACAAAATCAAGCAGATTTAATTTTAATAATTTTTCTATTTTATCAGGGTAAATACCACTCGTATCCAACTTAGTTTTAAGACCAATGCTTTTAATATAAGTAAATAAATCAACTAAGGCATCCATCTGCATTAACGGTTCACCACCAGATATTACAACAGCATCAATAAAATCACAGGCATTATCAATATCCGATTTAACTTCATCGAAAGTTTTTTGAGTATTATCTTCCAGCAACTCCACATTATGGCAATATCTGCAGGCTAAAGGACATTTGGACATGAAAATAACCAGAGACATATTCCCATGAAATTCAACAGATGAAATTAGTGTTCCTCCAACATACATCAGCCCAGTACCTCATGAACTACCCTAATGAATTTTCTGTTTTCATCCATCGTACAAATACTTATTCTAATCCAATATTCATCAAGACCCTTAAATGAAGTGCAGTCCCTTACAATAATACCCCTTTTCATGAATTCTTTTGTAATTTCAGTAGCTGTAAATCCAGTATCCTTAACACCAATTAATATGAAATTAGATTTTGATTCAAATACATTTAAAGAATTAATCTTTGACAATTCAGCGATTAAATAATCTCTACTTTCAATTCCATCTTTAATTGACCTTTCAATATATTCACTATCCCTGAAAGTATTAATAGCAGCCACATAAGACAGTCTAGTTAGGGAAAACACAGGTTTTATTCTATGCATATACTCAATAATTTCTTCACATGCAAGACCATAACCAATCCTCATTCCCGCAAGACCTAAAACTTTAGACATCGTTCTGATAATAAAAACATTATCATAATCATTAATCAAATCCTTGTTTGTAACTTCACTGTATTCAAAATAAGCCTCATCAACAACAACCAAAACATCCGGATTTTTACCAGCTATTTCAATTAAATCAATCTTATCAATCAAAGTACCAGTCGGATTATTCGGAGAGCATAAAAATATCATTTTAGTTTTAGAAGTAATCCTATCAAAAATAGATTCAACATCCAAAACATTATTATCCAAATCCCATTTAGCATAAACAGGAACTGCCCCATATTGCTTTAAAAGATACTCATAATACATATAAGATGGCAAAGGTACAATAAACTCATCATCCGGTTCAATAAATGTTTTAGCTAAAACATCAATAATCTCATCAGCACCATCCCCGCCGATAATAACCTGACTGTCACAAACACCCGCATAAAGTGCAACCTCATGCACCAAATCCTTAAGCTGGGATTCAGGATATCGATTAATGGAATTTATTTCCTCCCCAATAGCTTCAATAGCTTTTGGAGATGGACCCCAAGGGTTTTCATTAGACCCCAACTTTATTATATCTTCTTTTTTAACTCCAAATTCACTAGCTATTTCATCTTGAGATTTACCTGGAACATAAGAGTCCATATCACTAACAACTTGTCTTGGTTTCATTATTTAATCATTCCCCATATTGTTTAGAAAGTTTTACATAATTATCTGCATTATCCCGAATGTGTATGATTTGTTCGGCTGAAACTTCCTTAATTAATCTGGCCGGAACACCTAAAATTAAACTATTTGGCGGAAATTCCTTACCTTCACTTACAACCGCTCCAGCACCGACAATGGAATTTTTACCAATTTTAGCACCGTTTAAAATAGTTGCATTCATTCCAACTAAAACATTATCCTCAAGTATGCATCCATGAACAACCGCACCATGACCAATAGAAACATTATCTTTAATTACAGTTGGAAATCCTTTAGAACAATGGATAACACAATTATCCTGAACATTAGAATTATTTCCAATTTTAATGGAATTTACATCCCCACGAACAACAGCACCATGCCATATGGAAGCATCTTCACCAATTTCAACATCCCCAATTACCTGAGCACCAGAACATATTACAACAGAGTCTTTAATATTATCCATAATATCACTAGTTTTTTATTATTGTTTATTCTTATCCTGAATAATATGATTTTGTTTTAATAATACTCTTGTATCAGAGGGTAAATCCTCATACAATAAAACACCAGAACCGATAGTGGAGTTAGAACCTACCTTAACACCCGGTGAGAAACTTGAATTAATACCTGTTTTTACAGAATCCCCAATAATCGCACCGAGCTTACGTCTTCCACTGTCAATTTTTTCATTTTTAATTTTAGTTTTAATTGTTGCATTATCAAAACGTAAATTAGCTATGTTGGTTCCCGCTGCAATATTACAGTTAGATCCTATTACAGAATCACCAACATAACTTAAATGACTAACATTAGTGTTTTCCATAATAATGGAATTTTTAATTTCAACAGCATTACCCACATGAACATTATCGCCTAAAAAGGTATTGCCCCGAATATAAGAATTAGGACCCACATCACAGTTTTCACCAATGTAAACATTTCCTTCAATGTAAACTCCAGCCCGAATAATACTGTTTTTACCTAAATAAACTTCACCATGAAGATGAGCACCATTTTCAACTTTACCGTTAATCTGTGTTTTTAAATCACTGATAAGTGCTTCGTTAACTTCAATAAGTTCCCACGGCCTTCCAACATCAATCCAATCCTTATCTGTTTTATGACCAATGACAGATTTATTTTCAGCTATCTGTATAGAAACAGAATCAGTTATTTCAAATTCTTCTCTTTCGGAAATCTCTGTTCTTTTAATCTTATCAAAAATATCATTGTTAAAAATATAGATTCCGGCATTGACAAGATTACTTGGTGCTTCTTCTTTTTTAGGTTTTTCAACAATTTTTTTAATATTTCCATTATCTATTTCAACAACACCAAAAGCAGAAGGATTTTCCACTTCAGTTAAAACCATTAAAGTATCAGGATTTAAATAATTGTATTTTTTGATGATTTCACCAATAATTTCATCATCCAAAATAATATCTCCGTTTAAAACAATTAAACTATCATCAACAAAATCTTCTGCATAAGATATTGCATTAGCTGTTCCTAAAAAATCCTTTTGAGTTTTATAAGTTATGTTAACTCCAAATTTTGATCCATCGCCAAAATAATTGCGAATAATTTCTTCCTTATAACGTACAATTAATAATATATCTTTAATACCATTATTTCTTAAAGATTCAATGTTATATTGAATGATTGGTTTTCCAGCAACTGGCAACATTGTTTTAGGCTTTGTAAGTGTTAGCGGCCTCATTCTTGACCCTTCACCAGCGCTTAAAATTATAGCTTTCAATATCATAACCCCTTTTATTATTAATTTTTAAAAAATATCTTAGAATAATATATATTAATAATATATTAATTAATTAACTTTACTAATTAAGACTTTCACAAAAAACATGTGGAATATCAAAGCATCCCCTTCATCATTTCAAAGACTAATTTTAAATCAAATCTCTTTAAAACAGCATTTTTTCTTTCCACTAAATTTATCAAAGTTTTTTAAAAACAATATTATGTTTTACGGATTGCAGATTTTAATCAAAATCAGATAAGTTAATTTTTTAAAGCAATAAATGATATATGCCTAACAAGAAGGATGATTCAGTTTCAATCACAAATAAGTAATTTTAAATAATAGTTTCAATACAATTAAAATTATATTGGCAATGCTAATAAAAAAATAAGGAGATAATAAAATGACAATATATGTTTGTTTACATTGTGAGTACAAATTTGATTCTGAAAAAGGAGATCCAGCATATAACATACCTGCCGGAGCAACACCTGCAGACATGCCAGATGACTGGGTATGTCCAGAATGTGCCGCTTTAGGAATTGATGCATTTATTGCAGAAGATGAATAATTCATCTTCTTATTTTATCTTTTTTTAACTAATTAAAACAATCATCTGAATTTCAATCACTATAAAAAAGATTCTAAAATTAGTGATATAGAATTGACTACATTACTCTTTTTAAAATATTAAACATTAATTTTGAAAATATTTTTTTAAAAAATCCTAATTTAACATCAGGTGAAAAATCATGATTAATCAGGTCATTATTAATCCAAAATTCTTTATCTGTTTCGATTGGATTTTCACCAACAGCCATTGCTTTCCAAACATTGAAAAATATAATATCCCCAAATTTTGGAGAATGCATTTTAGCTGTTTCAACATCTTTTTTAAATTTGATTGCTGTTTTATCAATGTCTTTAGTTTCAAGGGATTCTTTTGCTCCGCATGCAAAAGCTATTTTATAAACTTTATTTACTCCCCAGTGTCTTAATGTTTCATCAATATATTTGGCCACCTTTTTTTGACCTGCTCCTGCAGTAGATACTACAACCAGTGCTTTTTTTGTGAAAAATTCTGGTCTGTGATATAAATAAGCAGTGTGATCAATAAAATTCTTTAAAATAGCCGTTACATTCATTGCATATACCGGTGAAGCTATTATAAAAGCATCTGCGGATTTTAATTTATCCATTATTGTATTTATTTTATCAAAATGAGGGCAGTATTTTTCACCCTTCAATATGCAATTATAACATCCATTACATAATGGAATGTTATAATCTTTTAAATGTATCTCTTCAAATGTAGCTTCAAGATTACTTTGAATATGTTTTACGATTGCCCATGTATTTTTCTTTCTTGGAGACCCGTTAATTATTACATATTTCATATCGGCACCGGTTTTAGTTAATCATGAATCAAATTTAAAGGTGAAATGTTTGAAATTCATATATTGTCATTGATAATTTTAATACAAGCAGCTTTAATTTCCTCTGCCCTTCCAGCATCACGTGACTCCAAAGTAATTCTAACATAATCTTCTGTTCCAGAAGGCCTTACTAAAACCCAACTATCATCACCAAACGTTAATCTAACACCATCAATTGAGTTAATATCCCTAATGTCATCAAATTCTTCTTTAAGTAAATTTTCCATATTTTCCATTACTTTAATTTTAGCTTCTTTAGAACATGTAATTTTTTCACGAATATTTGGATAAGATGGAATTTCATTTAATAAATCAGATAATTTACCCCTCTTTGAAACAAGTTCAGCCATTCTAAGACCAGATAAAATACCATCAGGACACATGCAAAAATCAGGATGCAACCAAGTTCCAGAAGGTTCACCACCAAATGCCGCATTTTTCTCAATGATGACTTCAGCCACATTAACATCACCAACAGGAGTTCTTAAAACCTCACCTTTAACAGATTCATCCATACATAAACCAGCATCAACAGTTGTTACAATATCCCCATCAAATTCTTTTGAAATTAAAGCTAAAAGAGAATCAAAAGGAGAGATTTGGCCTTTTTCATCAACCGTTATCATACGGTCCGCATCACCATCATGCGCAATACCCAAATCCGCCCCGACGGCCACAACAGTCTTCATTAAATTACCTAAGTTTTCACCGTTAGGTTCAGGATTTCTTCCAGGGAAAAATCCATCCGGTTGGGAATTTAAGGTTGTCACTTCACAACCTGCTTTTCTAAATACTAAAGGTGATATTTCACTTCCAGCACCGGATGCACAATCAATAACAACTTTTAAACCCGGTTTAATATTAACCATACTTGCCAAATCATCAATATATTGTCCTTTAATTTCTTCATTATAATAAATTAAACCCACTTCATCCCAGTTAACAGACCCATATGACTTATTATTGTAAATATCTTCAATTTCACTTTCCTGAGCGGAAGTATAAGCCATACCATTTTTATTCCATATTTTAATTCCATTATATTGGGAAGGATTATGGGAAGCTGTAAGCATAATTCCAGCATCAGCATCAAGTTTTTCACAAGCATAGCCAACTAATGGTGTTGGAACCATCCCTATTTTAATTACATCCACTCCACTTTCAAGAAGTCCTGCGCAAATAGCCTGGTCGAGCATTTGATTAGTGGTTCTTGTATCATAACCTAAAACAACACTGCCTTTATTGTTCAAATAAGTTGCAAGTGCCTTGCCTACATTCAATGCAAGTTCACATGTAACTTCACTGTTGATTTTACCTCTGATTCCGGATGTTCCAAAAAGTTTTTTAGCCGCCATACAATCAACCTATGCTCCGAATTTATGTGCATAATTCATTAAATCCATCATAATATTCATTACATCACTACCTCGAATTCTGCAAAGTCCACCTTTTGCTGCATCGACTTCGGAAAATCTGGATACATCATCAACCCGTACCTCAGGACCACGAATAAGAACAGGTACAGGATCTCCAGAATGGTTCATAACAGAAATAGGTGTTGAATGATCAGCTGTTAAGAAAATATAGACATTTTCAAGTTTTAAAATTTCACTCATCACAACCCTATCAACTTTTTCTATAAATTCCAATTTTTCTCTTGCATTGCCATCATGACCTGCCTCATCAGCACCATCAATATTAATTAAGAAAAAGTCATGGTCTGAATTTTTAACCTGATCAATGATAGTATCACGAATATTATCTAAATTGGTGTCAACCCCACCAGTTACATCATCCATTTCAATTATATCCATTCCTGCAAATCTAGCAATACCCATAATAAGACCCGTTTCTGCAATACATGCAGAATTAACTTCATATTTATCGTTTAATGCTTCTACAACAGGTACTGCACCTGCACCACGAGGAATAATAATATTGGCAGGAGGTTCACCATTTTCAATCCTTTCTAAATTAACCGGATGATCATTAATCATTTCATAAGATTTGACAACTAATTTATTTAAAATATCTGCAGTTTTTTTAGCTTCAACACTATCATCTAAGGCTTTAACTTCTTTAGGCTTATTTCCTTCAACTTTAGGATCAGCATCACTTACTTTATCAGATAAACCTTCACCCCTAAGTACTAAAACTGCCCTGTGACCAGTAGATTCCTTAAAAATAATTTTAACATCAGGATAATCATCTAAAACCATAGTATTTAATACTTCAACGATATCCTTAGTCCCTTGCCTTATTCTTCCAGCACGCCTATCAGTTACAATTAAATCATCATCCACAGTTGAAAAATTACATCTAAATGCAATATCCCCAGGGATAACATCAACACCAACACCCGATGCTTCAAAAGGACCCCTTCCAGTATATACAACATAAGGATCATAACCCAATATTGAAATATGTGCAGTATCACTACCCGGAATAATACCTGGCGCAATTGAATCCATAATTCCAGTAATTCCTTCTTTAGCCATTTTATCCATATTTGGAGTTTTAGCAGCTTGAAGAGGAGTTTGATTATCAAATTCTTTTAAAGGACGATCCCCCATACCATCCATGATTAAAATAATTCCTTTCACAATATCACCTAATAAATATACAACTGTAATTTTATTTTTTAATAAATATATAAGTTGGCTTTACTAGTTATATACTATTAAATAACTAAGATTCCAACAACCCACATAATAAAAAAAGAAAAAAACGACTGTTATTTAATCTGAATCCAAATATTATCATTAGAAATTTCAATGAATTTAATTTTGGAAAATGTTAAAATAAACGGAATTATAGTTCTCGACATTAAAAATTTATGGTAATTGTGTCTATATTTTAGTATTTTCCAATCTCACTTTAAAATGCCATAGTACAT
>CACZPT010000003.1 GCA_902783085.1 uncultured Methanobrevibacter sp. | reverse complement strand
TATTATTTACTATTTTATCTTTTTTTATAAATATTTTATATTAGTATTACTTTTTCATTAAAATTTGATTTATTCGGAACACTCTTTATTAATTAAATCATATTAATATCTATCTAAATTAATTTTGCTTTTAAAAAAAAACTAAAAATAATATATTGTATTTAAATTTAAAAAAAATAAAATTAATTATTTTCCGGAAAATTTATTTATAAATGGAATTCTGGCCATTATTTCAATACAAATATATGATATAATTAAAACAACAATTGAATAAAATATTAATTTAAGTGCTGTAAAACCGCTTCCATTAACTAAATGAATTAATTCTAAGAAATTAAAAACTAAAACATTAGCTAAATAAATTCCATAACTATCAATACTTATTTTTTCAATGATATTCCTTAATCTGTTGGATAATTTATCAAAGTTAGTATTTATGACAATAATATATAATCCAATAGCTTGTAAACATGCTCCAGGAGTAATTTCACCTAGTTTAATGAAGAATAATGATTGGGTACCGCTTAAATATGATAATAATATGGTTCCAACAATAGTAATTAAACTTCCTACAATGAACAATACAACACCATTTTTTCTATTGTGTAAAAATGGAGATTTTTTAATTGCCAAATAATAGCCCAGTATAAAGTATCCTATTGCTCCTGTAAAGTATTTGAAATAATCAATTAAAATTGAATCAACATTGAAAAATTGTAAAAGACTAAATATCACCCATATACAGATAAAATATTCAATTTCTTTAATGGAAGCGTTTTGAATCCACTTACTTAATATTGGTGATAAAACATACAATCCTAAAATCATATAGACATACCAGAACTGTATTGAAACAATAGTGGGATTTAAAAATCCATTAGCTATATAAACAAATGAATCAGAAACATTTGATCCTGAAGCGCCTTTAAAAATAATTTTAATTATTGCATATACGATTAGCCAAAAGATAAACGGTAATAAAACTCTTTTGATTCTTTTAGGAATTACGGATAATGGCTGCTGTTTTCTAAGAATTAAATAACCTGATGCCATTATAAATAAAATAATTGAAAATCTAAAAAGAGAATTAATACAAACAGCCTGATACCAGGTAGATGAAAATAAAAACTCGTCGGATAAAAAACCTGAAGATACATGTATAACAATTATTCCAAAAATTGCTAAAAACTTCAACACATCAATCCATATTAATCTCTTTGAATTCATATACAAAACCTAAAATATTATTCTTAAAAATTCATTATTATTTATGTCATATATAACATAAATAAATTATGACTTGTTTATGAGCATATAAATTCTTGAAATTACCTACAATAATATCATTAAAAACTATTCATAGCAGTGTGTTGAATGATATTATTTGAATAGGAAAGCTTGTGTTCTAATTTGAACTTCTCCAAGTATTTCCGCATTTAGCACATCGAACAAAATTAGTTGGTGCTTCATCAGCAGATCTTGTTTGAACTGTCCACCAATACCCTTTTGTCCCACCACATTTATAGCATGTGATTCTTGTTGTTGGAAGAGCTACATTATTATTGTCAGTTACAATAACCTTTTTTTGCGGGTTTTTTTCACCTTCAAATTTATACTGTTCGTTTAAGTCTTTAGTTGAAAGTGACTTTTCAAAACCACAACTACATTTAATTTTACCGTTTGAAGGTATTAACATCTTACCACAATTAGGACAAAACTCCATATAAAACACCTAGAAAATAATTTTAAAAAAAGTAGTTAATAAAATTAATGAAAAAAAGAATTGATGTAGAGGACTAACCCTCTACCATTATCAGCCGACCCGTAGCAGGATCTTTATATACCCTACCCATTTCAGTATATCCTTGACCTGAGCTATTTGACGTGTCCGGAGTTTCATTTAACTGTTGACCTTGAGTAACTTCCGAAACCTGATTTATAGTTTCCATAACATTTTGTCTTTCCTCAGGAGACATATCTGAAAACACGATACTTTGCATATTCCAACTTATTACTACAAAAATTAGAAATCCAAGAGCAATAACAAGCATTGCATCTACAAGGTTAGCCGTACCAGCCATAGGGTCTTCTTCAACACGTGAAGATCGTCTTCTTTGTTTTTTTCTAACCATTGTAATCACTGTTTATTCATATAATCTAAAACAGCATCTGATAATGCATCTAAATCAGAAAGATAACGGTCATACCAACCTGATCTGACTTTACCAATTACATAACATAAAGCACCAGAACCAATACCTACAATAGTTGTATTAAAAGCAACAGTTAATGAACTTGCAAGAGTATTGATATCTCCAGCACCCAATGCCGCAAGACCCGGACCCATAGGAATCAAAGTACCCATTAATCCTAAGGTTGGACCTACTTTAGTAATAATATCCGTTCTTTCTAAAGTTTTATCAATTTTTTCTTCTTCAAATTCAACTAATTTACGGGCTAAAGCTTCTCTTGAAGTTTCATCTAAAGCTCCAGAATCTGCAATTTCACTTAAAACCTTTTTTTGAGATTTAGGTATTTTTGCATTATTGATTATGCTTTTTAATTGATCAACAGAAACTGCCGCATTAATTTCATAAATTAAATCCCTTATTATTCTAATAGGGACTTTTTTTCTAGAAGTAAATTCAGATATTGCTCCACCTAATGTGATAATTGAAATAATAACAATTATTAATAAAATAACTAATACAGGAATAGTTAAACTTTGTGAAATAACATCTAAAGAACCTGTTAAAAATTCTCCACCAGGGATAGCACTCATTTTATATCACCTAATTCATTCTAAAAGACTTTTACTTTTTTTATTTAAAAATATTCCAATAACAACCAACATAATTATAACAACTACAACTGCGATAATAGCTTCAGAAGAACCCATATCAACAGTACCGAACTGCTTAGATAAAGCTCCAGCAATATTTGGAATAACAATTGCTGAAAGTAAGAAATATGCACCTAAAAGCAACATGAAATTTCCCAGTATAATAGGGTATGGTTTACTTGTTAATCTAATAACAAAATTTGAAGCAAAGTAAGCGATAATTATAACAGCAACTAATGCTCCAGCAGCAAACCAACTTAAATTAAATGCAGTAATACCAATAGTCGGAGCCACAATTATAACACTTGCAACAATTGAACCAAAACAACATGGACAAGGTGCAATAACTGCAAGTGAAGTAGCTTTACTGGTATTGTGATCATGTAACTTCCATTCTCTTATTGTGAATATACCGGCAACAATCATTATTATAGCCATAATTATATAAAAAGCTGAATTATAAGTATAAATAACTTGAGTGAGTTCTTCCGCATAGAAAGATGCAATAGTAGAAATTAGTAAAACTCCACCACCATATCCTATACAGATAATAGCTAACAATTTTTTAGACAAATTAGCAAAACCAGATGCAAGACCTACTTTTGTTCCAAAAACAAGTATAGCAGCAAGAATTCCAAATTGCCATAAAACACTCATAATATCCATATTAAAATCCTCACATAATTAATAAAAATCAATTACAAATTATTATTTATCATCAGTACTATATAAATTGATTTACTTATCTTTTTTTCTAAAAAAATAATAATAAATAGATAACACATGTTATCTATCCAAATTTTTAAAATTCATCATTTCTTTTATTTCTGAAATATCCGACAGCAAAAATTCCAACTAAAACAATTATACATAAAATAATTTGTATCGGCATTGATTTCTCTGTTGTTGTGCTGCTTGAAACAGACTTTTTAACTTCATAACTTCTTCCGCCTTCTCCAACATTCTGTGAATCACTCGCATCAGAAGTACTAGGAGCTACATCAGATGAAACTCCAACATTTGCTGCAGTTTGACCATTTTGTAAACCTGAAGTTGAACTGTCAGATGAAGATGTTGAAGAAGAATTAGATAAAAATTCCCCATTTCCAGAATCAGGATTTGAACTCTCACTTCCCTGACTATTAGATTCTTCGGAACTTTGACCATCTTCGTAGTTTACCGGGTTAAATAAACTGTTATGTGTAGCTTGGAAAATTTGATTTGCAAATTGCGTTAGTAAATCAGGACTAACAAAATTAATTGCCCATTGCATCATAGCTATATTACCACAACTACAGTCACAACATGCAACACCATTTTCAATTACTGCCTGTGCCCATTGATTAGCAAGACTAGATAATGTAGATGAATCCGTTTGCCAATAACCTTCATAAGCTGCAGTAAGTAATGTTCCTGCAGAAGAAATAAATGCATAATTATTATTTCCAGTAGTTAACCAATCTGTAACACCAAGTCCGTAACTATCTGTGAAATAAATTGAATATGCATCATCCCACATGTAATTTGAAACTGAAGTTGGTCTTGTTACAGACCATCCAAGCAAATCGGTTAAAAACTTATTTGAAATATATCTTGCACCACTATAACCTTCCTGCATCATTCCTTTTATCCAATCTGGATTTGAATATCTGGTAAGGATTTCACTTGCAATAGCTTTTTCAATTGAAGTTGTGTAAGGTGTATTTTTATTACCATACATTAAAACATTCATTTTTGGAGAATTTCCATTAACATAAGCCATTGTCATTGAGAGTCCTCCCCAATAATCAAAGAAATCATCATTATCCAAAACACCATAAACATTTGTATTACGGCTAACTATTAAATCACCTGTATTGTTTAATGCTCTTAAGAATACTAATGGATTAGTTTCACCCCAATAGAACTTAGAGTACATATTACCCATACGACCTAAATAAAATTCAGATAATTCATCAGTATCATTCCAAGTCCAACTTAAAGAAACAGATTTAGCTATTCCTGCACCATAATCACCATTTGGTGGTGCAAAAATACGAGTTATAGCGTATTCAGCTGCATAAGTATTGTTATAGTCTAATTCTTTATAATACATAAAGTCATTAACCCAATGTTCAGCAACACTATTTTCTTCAAATGATTCTGAGCCAATTCCATAATAATCAACACTTCCCACAACATGATCCAAACCTTCTTCTATATCTTTACCCCATTTACTTTGCATTAATTCATTATTATTTAAAATATATAAATAAGATCTAGCTAATGCAACTCTAAATGCGTTATCTAAAAGAATAGCTTGTGTAGAGTATAAATCTCTAAAGTTACCACTTGTAATTACAGTAACATCAATTCTTTTTTTAGCCCAACCATCAGGTCGAACCAAATTATCCAACTTTATATAGGAAGGTATGATTCTAGTTTTTACACCAAGACTGACTTCACTATCATCATGCTCATCGTTTTCACCGTCAACATCAACCTGTTTATATCCGCCAGCACTAGGTGAAGATGAATATACAGGTTCCATTCCAAGTAAATATAATACAACAGACAACAATGCACCGTTATCTCTTGCAGTTTCAACACACCAAATACCCATTACCAATTTTTCAACATCATCACTCAGACCATCTAAAGCAAGTAATGTTAAAATTCTTCCATACTTATAAGCTTCCTCTGTTGGAAGTTCCTGAGATTGATCATGGAAGAAATTACCTCCTGTTGGAAGTGAATTAATATCTAAAACATCACCCGCAGGTCCAGGAGCAATATATTGACCATTTAATGCATTTATAAATGAATCAATCTCGCCCTGAATTGATAATTTAATTAAATTGATATATACTTTTGCATAATCAAATGCAGCTATTAAACTTGAAGAATTAATTCCAAGTACTTGTGATACTTCTTCGCTTGAATAATATATTAATGAAATAACCACATCACATGACAGATTCATCACAATATTTCTTTCAAGAGAGTTTAATTCACTATATTTTTTCATGAATTTAATTTTTGCAATTTCATCATACAGTGAGGTTGTAACCCCATTATAAGTAAATTGCTGTGATAAGGCTGTTGATACTGCCAATCCAATATCCTTGTCCGTCCAATCTTGTCCAATCGCATGAAGACCCCAAGTATACAATATTTCCTGAACTGATTTAATGAATGAATCAACTGTAGAAACTAAATCATCTGGAGGTAAACTATAAAATGATTGATTAGATAAACCCATAGACTGAAGATAATTATTAGTATCCACAATATATTTGATTTCGGATACAATTGAATCTTTAGAACTTTGATTTAACGCATTTTCATAATCATTAATCAAATTAGCTAAAACAGTTAAATTTCCATAAAGCTGAGTATAAGCTAATGGAGAAGTTAAATGTGAAATCATCACAGCAAAACCTCTTCTTTTTGCTTGAATACCCTCAGCTAAACCATCAGAAATATAGAAGTAAATTTGAGGAACGTCACCAACAATAATTGATCCATAATCAGTAGTGGAAAGTAAAACTTCCTTACCAGGTAACCATTCATGAGTTGCATGTCTTCCAACAAATACCATAGCAGATGAATAATAATGTTGGAAATAATAATAAGCAGCCAAATATTGGTGTGTCGGAGCAACAGCAGTACTGTGATATAAAGCATCAGAATCTGCTTCCCAACCTCTTTGAGGTTCAGGAGCTACAAAGACATTACCAAAGGTTAAACCCGGAATTACAAAGTATTGAGTACCATTTCTTTCAACAGTCATGATACTTCCAGGAGCATCACCCCATCCATTTAAACCAGGTACATCCAATTCAGCCCATTGCTGTTTATATAATAAAAATACATCATAATCAGACTCCAAACCAGATTTTAAATATACTTTCAATGATGAAATAATATTTTGTAAAATAGGAATGGCTCTAGACGTATAATTATCCGGAAGCAATGCAGTAATCTCTCCATACCAATCACTTAATCTCTCATCCATCGGAGATGTGTAATTAATCTTTATTGCATTTCGTGATAACTCGCCAATATATGCAACAGGCCCTTCAACAACTTGTAATTTAGAAATAGGTTGTAAATTATTAAACCATTCCAAATATTCAGAAACTGGAAGTAAAACAACATTAGACCTATTAGCTAATTTTTCAAGTTCACCCGGAGCCCATGTAGCTACATTAATACCTGCTTTGATAATCATGTCTTCAAGTTGACTTACATTATCAGGTAATTCACCAACATCATATCCTTCAGATTGTAATGTTAATAAAAGATTATAAATACTTATAATTGAATCCAAATAACTAGAACCAATATTTTGTTTTCCTGGAGGGTAATTATAATAAACTAAGGAAATCTTTTTATTAGCGTTGTTTTCATAGTGTAAATCGATCCAAGACAAGATTCTATCACCAAATAAATCTATATTAACTTCATGCGGCTTATATCCAGAATGTTGAGCACCCGTTGTTTGAGATATCTCATGAGTAACACCACCGACAAAAGTAGCTTCAATAATTCCTTGAGCCTCACCAATGGCAACATGCCACCATTTATCACTCCTATTACCAGGTAAACCAGTAGTACTTAATTCCCACTCTTCATTACTAACATAATCAGAATGAACAGCCCTGAAAATAGGAACAGAAGCAGTTTCGAAGAATTCAGTTACTTTATCAAAAAGTGTTCCGCCAATACCATAAGCAGGCATTGAAATTATAGCATCAACATAACTTTCATATTTAGAAGAATTTTCTAAAAATGATTTATAATCTGGAGCATTAGTAAAATACTCAATCATAACGTTTAATTGATTATCAGATCCACCTGCTGCAACAACAGAAATAACATTAGCACCTTTAGATTCCAATGATTCAATTATTGCATAATAAGGCTCTAGTGAAGCGCTTGACACATACATATTACTTTCAAGTAAACCGATAGTATATTTCCTTGAAGAATCAAAATACAATTTCATATATTCTTCCAGGCTCATATATCTTTCCCTATATAATCCATATTCATAGGATGCATGAAAAGAAGGTTCATTATATGAGCAACTAAAACCAACTAAGTTTAATGCCCATAATATTTGATTTAATTGATTTTCTCTATCATTGCAGTTTTTATATAATACTGCTTTGTTAAATTCTGGGTTTACTTGACTAGCTTCACCGTTAGTTACATAGTTAAACACATCACTATAAGATTGACCTCTTTTTGTTGATGTGAAATATCTATTTAAAAAATCAGCATCAAATCCTTCAAAGATTTTTTGATAATGTATTGTGGAATTTTTTACTAAGTTAAATGTTTTAAGTTGAGAACTTGAAGAAGTTTCTAATATTAAAAATAATTCTTTATTTGAAAGATTAGGATATTTAATTAATAAATTAGTAAATACTGAATCCGCATCAGTTGTTAACCAATTTGCAATAACAATATCGCTTCCATCAACCAAATTGAATAATTCCGTCTCATCCATCGAAGAGATTTGTTTTGAACTTCTAACTTGAATGTTTACATTTGAATAATTAGATAATACATCATTTGCTGCTGAATCAAAGATATTCGTCCCACCATCATCACTAATAAGTAACATGGATATTTGAGGGCTTTGATCAACAGATACATCACTTGAATCCACATTTGATTCGATGACATCAGTTGTATTAATATCTTCAGCAAACACCCCATTAATTGTTCCAACTAATAAAAGGATTAATAAAAGAAAAAATACCATTTTTTTAAATTTATTAATACAATTTCTACTTTTAATAATAGTAAAAACCCCCATTGAAAAGAAAAACTTCTTTTCATTAATATGTAGTAAATTCATTATTAATAAATATAATCAAAGTATTACTAATTGGCTTTAATTTATAAAAAAAGTATTACTTAAAAAAAGTAAAAGGAAATTTAAATTAAATTTCCCTATTCAACAACTGTAACCGTATTGCCTATTGAAGAAACACCATAACTTGAAGTTATAACATACTTACCCGGCATCAAATTAATATTTAATGAAGCAGTACCCATAGCATCGGTTGTTTTTTGATACATTCTACCATTGATGTTAAATGTAATATTTTGACCGGAATATGCTTTTCCCTGACCATCAACCAAATTAGCTTTAAATTGACTAGGACTTCCATATTTTTTAGTTAAGTCACTTGCAGTCAATATTGGTTTTACAGTAATTATATTTGAAACCATTGAATCACCATACATTGCAGTGATTGTGTATTTACCAGGGTCAAGGTTAATGTTAAGTTTCACATAACCGTTATTATCAGTAAATCTCTCATACATTACACCATTGATATTGAATACCACAGTTTCGTTTGCACCAACTGCATTTCCTTTACTGTCAAGAACTTTTACCCTGTATTGTGAGTTGTTTCTAAAATATTTCACCAAATCCTTATTTTCAGTAATTTGTGCAAGAACAGTGATACTATTTGATGACATTTCACTTGAGTTAGGGTTGATTGCTGTTAAAATATATTTACCCGGATCCAAATTAATATTTAATCTTGCTAAACCCTGATTTCCACTAACTTTACGATGATACATTACTCCATTTATGTTAAATGTAACTTCAGTGCCATCAGCTAAGTAATTACCCTTTATGTCTTTAAATGTAGCATAATACTGAGTTCCATTCTTGAATATTTTTGTAATATCACTACCATTAACTGTAGTTAAAACAGTTATTGTTGAATTAACAGCAGCATTTTCTACTTTAACATTAGCTATGTATACACCAGGATTAAAATTGATATTCATACCTGCAATACCATTTTTATCAGTGAATCTTGTATATGATACTCCATTTAAATTAATCTCAACACTTTGATTAAAAAGTGGATTGCCTTTTTTATCGGTTACTTTGACAATGAATCTATCCGAACTACCTTTATATTTAGTTAGATCAGGTGCATTGATAATAATATTTTGATTTTCAACGACAACCATTTGATGTAAACCTAAAATAGTATCACCAGTAGCTTCAAAGTAAACATCAATAATGCCTGAATCTACATCAGTAGTGAAAGTGTCAAATGAATTGGATGTTCCTCTCCAAATATTGATGTTGTTAACACCATTAACAATAAGATTACCTTCCCCACTTTGAGCACTGGCGGCAAATACATACAAAGTAGCATTACTTCCAGCGGTGACAAAAGTAGTGTTGAATCCAGCATCTAAATTTGCATTATATTTTTTAGATAATAAATCAACTTCCTCATAAATATAGACAGTTTTATAATCAGTACTCTTACTATTGTTTGTTAAAACAATTAAGTTAGATGGATAAACCGCAGCATTTCCTTTAGTTTTGTTAATTGTGAAAGTATTTTCACCTGCAACAACTAAATCACTTACATCATAAACAACCAAACCATAACCGTATGTAGCGTATTTACCCCTGTTGCCCTGATCTCTGTAACTATCAATAGGAGTAATACTTTGGCCGTTAAAAGTAGTATTCCATGTGTTGAAATCACCATTTGAAGTTTTATCCCAATTATATGGAACATATAATAAAGCATTGCTTACATTACCATCAAATACAATATTAAATGTATCAGTTCTATTAGTTGCGCTTCCAGCACTATAAACTTCAGTGGATAAAACAATAACATCACCAGAAATAGTGAACTCTCTAAAATTAGGATTAGCATTAGGATATTCAAAATCTTTACCTAAATAACCATCATATAAAACAACAAAAGTACTGGTCTTATTAACAACAATAAAATCATTATCTTCAATAACAACAGTATAATTAATATATTTATTATTATTTCCTTTAATTGTATTTTCAGTTATTGGATAGATATTTGAATCAGTGAAATGTAACTTTTTAGGAATGTCCTTATCAAACTTAACGTTTTGCTTAAAAATCAAATCATTAGCATTATTATATACTTTAACAATTCCGTTGAAATTTTTATCTGATATCATATCCAAAGTTAAATTATTAATGACACCTGCATAAATCGTACCTTCATATTCTGAAGTAACTGTTAAATTTATGTTATTTACTTTATTAACCAACTTCAATAATTGAATATTAGATTTGAATGAACCATAGCCACTAGTAGAAGCACTGTATGTGAAATTTGTATCCTGAGATGGTATAAAACTATCTGTGATATCCCATATATCATCAATAAAATAATTTCCTTCAACTTCTTTTATTGGATTATACAATATTTTATTATTTATCCAACAACGTGCAATATATGAAGATAAAGCAATGTCTTCAAAATATGCTTTACCGTATTTTTTATTGAAATCATTAGTATTGATTAAATTAGATCTTGTGGATTGTGTCCAGGATTGTCCAACATTTAACCAATATGATATTTCATCATCATCTCCATCATCATAAGCAAATACTAATGCAATTAATTTTATTCTACCATCAAATGAATAACCTTCTTTTTTAGAATTTAAAACAGAAATTGTAATTTTATCTCCAGGAGATAAATTTTTTACATAATCTGTTATATTATATGAATATTGATAATCAGAATATTGTTTTGTAGTGTGATTATTAATCCTATAAACTACCGGGTCATTAGCCATATTAACATCACAATATAAATCTTCAAAACCCAATACTACAAGTCCATCTTTTGTATTTAATGTAATATTTGAATATAATGCATAAGTTGGTGCGCCACTACCCGAATAAGAATCCACTATAACGTTTACGGATCTAATTTCATCAACATCACTTGGAACCTCATAAACTAAATTTCCTGAAGTACTCCAGGGATTTGATGATTCAATAGACACATCCCCAGATACAGTTCCATTTTCAACCAAAGGCATTGCTGGAGCTTCATCAGCAAAAACTGCATTCAAGGATAATATAAATAAAGAAAAAATAACACATAATAAAATTTTATATTTAAATCCCATAATTTAATTCTCCGAGTTTATATTAGTTCTTATTAATTCAAAATTAAAAGAATTAACATAAATAAGAATATTTAAAAAAATAATATATAAATATGATTAAAGTATTACAAAAGCGTTGAAATACATAAAAAAAGTATTACTAAAAATAAAAAAAGAAGTAAATGATTTGAATCATTTACTTGTATTTAATAAACTGTTATAAGATTTGCAATTGATGCATTACCATAACTAGAAGTTATAGTGTATTGACCAACACCTAAATTAATGGTTAATGAAGCAGTACCTTCAGCATCTGTTATACTGTTAAACAATTGACCGTTAATGTTGAAATCGATTCTTTGATTAGGATATAATTTTCCTTGTCCATCAACTAATCTTGCTTTAAATTGATCAGATGTTCCAGCTTTCATAGTGAGATCATAAGCTGTTAATACAGGTAATACCTCAACATTATTAGAAACCATTGACCCATTATACTCAGCAGTAATTACATAGCTTCCAGGATCTAAATTAATATTTAACTGTGCATAACCTTCTTCATCGGTTTGTCTTTCATAAATTACACCATTAATGTTGAATTTTACAGTCTCATTAGCACCGACTGCATTTCCTTCAGCATCCAATATTTTAACTCTGTATTGTGAGTCATTTTTGAAATATTTTACCAAATCATTACTTTCAGATACTTGTGAAATAACTTTAATAATGTT
>CACZPT010000002.1 GCA_902783085.1 uncultured Methanobrevibacter sp. | reverse complement strand
GATATTTCATTCTTCCAACCCATATTTTTTCATTCTAGCTTTTCTATCCTATTTTACAGTATCAGAATAATTTCCACTTTCAAATTTTTCTATTCTCTTATTATATTCTTTAGCTTCTTCATCGGCTAACTCTTCATTTTTATTATATAATAATTTCTTAATTTTTTTCTAATCTTTGAGCTTCAATGATTTTCTTGTCTTTTTGGTAATCGCTTTGTAAATCTAAACGATTTTCCAATAACTCACAATTAATATACTGTTCTTTCAAATCAATTTCTTTGAAAATGAATTTGTTTGGATGGTATTTTTCTATAATTTCTTTGTCTTCTTCAGAAGTTAATCCATAATATTCAGTTAAATCATTGTTAAAAACAACATAATAAATATATTTAGTACATAATGCTTGTTCTGGTGTAAGACCCATGAAAATCACATGTATTCATTATAAAAATTTTTTAGTTTCTTTTAAAAATTCTTCAGCTTCAATAATTCTTTTTTCAGCTAATTCCTTACCAATACCATCAACAGCACTATAATCTGCATCTTACCTATTCGATTGAGTATTGGCTAAATATTTATAAGAATTATAACTAAAATCATCTTCATGGACATATTTTAAACTAAATAATTGGATTAATCCATGATGAGTTTTAGGGATATTGCACTCTTTTTTAATCAATAATGCTTTAGCACATAAAAACATACTGTAATAAGATAAAGAAACAGAATCAGCATAACCTCCGATTTCAAATAAAACTTTACTATGTTTTAACTTAGTATCTGCCTTATTGATAAATGCAAATATTTCAGTATCCAATTTCAACACCTTCTGAAAGAACATTAGTTAAAAAAGAAAAATGTTGAGTTTTATTGAATATATCTTCAGACATGATATGTGCGGAAATTAATTCGTTTTTATCATACATAATCCATGCAATTTCATCTGCAATTTCATCATCAATTTCCATATGATTATTAGAAACAATCAAAATATCAATATCGGACTCTTCAGTATCCTCACCACGAGCAACAGAACCGAATAAAATAATTTTGTCAATCTTATCTGATTTAATTGCTTCTGCAAACTCTTTTGCAATTTCAATCCGATTATTCAATTTAATCACCAACAATCAATAATATATTAACTTTCATTAATAATAAAACTAATTGAAATAAAGTAGAAGGGGTAAAAAAATCGATAGTGAATTATCAAAGAAGTGATTCATCTAATGAATGGGATAAAATTTGCATATAGTAGGATAATCATCGTATTCATTAATTTAATTAGTGATATTATTCAAATTACTTTTTAAATAACTCAAATTCCTTATTTTTTTTAACTTTATATAATTAAAATTTTTTAAAATCACTACAATTTTTCTTTTTAGCTTCAACAAGCTTTAAATCTCATGCTGTATAATTAATAGCTATGTTTGAGTTAGTTATTGCATGTTTTATAGGTATATTGATAGGCACAACAACGGGGATGATTCCTGGAATTCATGTTAATACGGCAGGTGCAATACTATTTGCATCATCCGGAGTTCTTCTGGGATTTATATCGCCAGAATTTTTATGTGTAATCATGGTTTCAATGTCAATAGCTCATGCATTAATAGAATTTGTACCGTCAATGCTTTTGGGAGTTCCCCAAGAAGCAACAGCAACATCTGTCCTTCCAGGTCATCGAATGGTTTTGCAAGGCAGATCAAAAGAAGTTATAAGAATAGTTGCTGTTGGCGGATTCGGGGCAATTATAGTTACTATTTTAATGCTCCCGGTTTTTGCAATAATTTTACCTGCATTACATGACTTATCAAAACCGTATACCTGGTTAATACTTCTTTTTGCATCTATTTATTTGACATATAATTTAACAAATAATTATAGGGATTTTTTATGGTCATTAATATTGTTTCTGCTTTCAGGGATTTTAGGCTGGTGTATTTTTCAAACACCAATATCGTCTGGAATTTCATTGATGTGTACATTTTCAGGACTTTTTGGAATAAGTACTATTTTATTCAGCTTAAATGATAATTCAAGTATTCCTCATCAAAATGCATTTTATGATTTGGATATTGATTTTAGCAAGTTTAAAAGTATTTTTGCGGGTGGAATAACTGGAGCTATTTTGGGATTTCTTCCGGGATTTGGTCCAGCTCAGGGTACGGTTATTGCTCAGGCTGCTAGCGGGACTAATGATAATGAAGAGGATGATACAGTTAATTTTTTGCTTGCAACATCAGGACTTAATATTTCAGATTGTCTTTTTTCATTAATGGCGATTTACATTATTGGTAATCCTCGAAGCGGTATTGCAGTTTATATGTCTTATTTGGTTGAACAAATGACTTTAAATCATTTGATAATTTATATTTTCGCATCACTTCTTGCAGTTTCAATATCTTTAGTTTTGGCCTTAAAATTAGGGGATTCCTTTTCATCACTGATGGGTGGTGTTGATTACAAGAAATTGTCAATTGGTGTTATTTTACTTCAAATTATTATATTGTACATTTTTATATTGTATTATAAAGCGCCAATAGCTTATATGACATTGGCATTAATCACATCAACGGCAATGGGTTTGTTGCCTCATTATATAGGAATTGGAAAATCTCATTTAATGGGAGTTTTGATTATTCCGGCTATTGTTATCTATATGCAGATGTTTATTTAGATGGTATGGCTTGTTTGGTGGATAATTGTGAAATGTTATTTATTTTTTTATCCATATGGACAGTTTCCAATTCATTATTTGTGTCCCATGTAATGTTAAATCCCATTTTTTTCCAGAAATTCAGTGCTCCGGGTAATGTTTTGTGGGTGTGTAGATAGATTTTAGTAAAGTTATTTTGCATGATGAATTTTTCAGAGATTTCAAAAAGGAGTGTTGCAATTCCACAACGTCTATATTCAGTATCTATAAATAATCTCCATATGCTTGAGGTATTTAAATTTGAATAGGTTCCTTTGAATTCTTCAAAATTTTTATCATAAGATCTAAGGCCGATTGTGCCTATGATTTTATTTTTGTCACTGTCAAGAGCGATATAGAAATTGTTTCTTTGAGGTTTTATATAGTATTTTTCTAAATTAACAATGTCTTTGTGGTATTCAGGAATGTATCCATAACCAAACTCTTTTTTTATTTGTTTAAACAAGAATTCTTTAACATCGTCAATCATGTTGCTTTTAAGTTCGATTATTTCAATCATATAAAACACCCTGATGTATTACTTTTAATATCAATTTTATTAATAGGGTAATACTTTTTTTGGATTAATAACATTAATATAATATTAACTAATAAAATATATTTAAAATTTATTATTTGGTTTTTGATAATATGAGTTGTTATAAATACTGGGGAAAAATTGAAGAAATAGCTGATGCTCTTTCAAGTTATGGTGACTTGGATGTTTACGGGGATTCTGCATTAGATGATGTGGATATTAATGAAATCATTGACATATTGGATGAGGTTGAAATCATTGCTCACGATAAGGAGATTGATTTTGACTCTGCAAAACATATTTTAGATGATGAAAAGATGAATAAAGCATTAAAATTAATCCGTAAATTTTATGTTTATGTTGGTGCAAGATTAGAAACAGAAAATGCATTAAAAATATTGGAATCTGATAATCCAACAGAAACTTTAGATTCATTCCATTTTTATGATAGATATATTGGTTTAGTTGAAAATGAAAGTCAATTAGCTAAATTCAATGAAAACAAAACATTTGTATTTTTAGGAAGCGGTCCATTACCATTAACTTTAATAATGTTTAATAAAGTATTCGGATGTAAATGTATTGGAATCGAACAACAAGAAAGTGTTGCAGAACTTTCAAGAAAAGTTTTAGATAGATTGGGTCTTGATGATATTGAAATCATTGTAGGGGATGAAAAAGTAATCGAAAATCTTGATTATGATATTTTGATGGTTGCAGCATTAGCTGAGCCAAAAGACAGAGTATTTTCAAATATATGGGATTTTGTCGACGAAAAGACCCCAGTATTATATAGAACATATACTGGAATGAGAGCTATTTTATACGCTCCTGTTTTAGAAAAGGATACGAGAGGATTTTTAAAAGAAGTAATGCTTTTACCAACTGGTAAAACCAACAATACTTCTGTTTTAATTAGAAAAATTGTCTAGATAATAACCACATTATCTGCAATTTTTTCAGCTTTATTTTTTATTTTTTCTATATTTTCACCAGGAAAAGCATCAATAACACATAAATCAACATGTTCAACATCTAAATCTTCGAATGCTTCATTATATATTTCAATATTTTTACCAACACCATTAACTTCAAGATTTTCTTTTAGACTGTCAATAACTTCCCCATAAATATCATTAAATATGACCTTGTTGAAGCCTAATTTTTTTAGATATATTCCTAAAGCCCCGCTGCCGCACATGCAATCTAGTGCAACACCTTTTTCGATGTCGTTGTTTTTGATATAATTGTGGAGTTTAAGCAGTTTATTTTCTGTTGTTGGAGCTACTTCAATGTGATGTTTGCTTTGTTGTTTGTTGATTATTATTTTTTCTTTAATTAAAGTCCGCATAACATTTGTCTGCATATCACAACCGGTTAATAATTCGAAATTTTTAATTTCACTATCTTTATTTAGTTTGCCTGAAACATCGCGGGGACTTCCTTTTAAAACTCCTTTTACTTCATTAACTTCTTCTATTAACCTGTCTGCAACTTTGTCTGTAAAATCTGGATGAAGTAAAATTAAAGAATTTTCATTTATGAATTGTGGATTAATGTTACTGTAATAAAATTCACTTAATGGGACGGGACTGTTTCTGCGCAGACTAGCTTTGGTATTTACGATATTTTCTTCAATCATTATTTTTAAAATATGGCTCATTGTGATGTCAATAGGTCTTTTATCACACACACATTTCATATAATTTGAATCAAGTTTATCTAAATCAATCACATCTTTAAGTGGTGAAAATTTTTTAATTTGCACATCCCTACACTTATTACAGGGTTCTAGATTTTTAATTTTTTCATCTAAACTATCAAAAGTTGTTATGCAATTTTTACCACATTCACAAATTGTTTTCATGATTAAATATTGATTTTACAGATATATTATGCTTTAGTTAGTAATAAAAATATATAAATTAGTATTACTAATTATGATATACCGGTGATAGCATGACAGAAGCAATAAATAATAATTCAATACCAGAATATGAAGTTCTAAAACAGAAATACACTCCAGAAGAGAAAATATTATTAAAAGAACTACGTGAAAATTTAGTTGATAATGCAATATCCTCAGGAGAGACTTTTCAAATTAGTGAAGAGCGTTTACTAAATGATATTAAAAATTTCCTATATTCCAGATTATCCCTTGAGTCAGATAATATCTCCATTGATTATTTAAATAATTTATCAAAAAAATTACTGCAAAATCTCATAGGCTACGGACAGATAGATCCACTAATACACGATGATGACTTAGAAGAAATAATGATAATTGGAGTTAATAAACCGGTTTTTGTCTATCACAGACAATATGGGATGATGAAAACAAATATTTTATTTAAAAATGAACAGGAACTAATTGAACTAATAGATTCTATTGCAAGACAAATCAACCGGCGTATTGATCAGGAATCACCAATTTTAGATGGAAGATTACTTGATGGCTCCAGAATAAATGCAACAATACCTCCAGTATCAGCAGACGGCCCATCACTTACAATTCGTAAATTCAAAAAAGACCCACTAACAATAATAGATTTGATAAAATCAAAAACAATTTCAGTTGAACTTGCAGCATTCTTCTGGTTATGTTTCGATGGACTTGGTGTTAAATCAGCAAATGCAATAATATCTGGAGGAACAAGTTCAGGTAAAACAACAACATTAAATGCACTAACAGCATTTATAAATCCAAAAGAAAGAATAATAACAATAGAAGACACACTTGAACTTCAAATTCCTCATGAACATGTTATTAGAATGGAAACAAGACCATCAAACACAGAAAATCGTGGAGAACTGACAATGAATGATTTAGTTAAAAACTCCTTAAGGCAGCGTCCAGATAGAATAATAGTGGGGGAAGTTCGGGCAAATGAAGCAATAACACTGTTTACTGCATTGAATACAGGACATTCAGGTTTTGGAACCCTCCACTCAAATGATGCTCGTGAAACGATAACTAGACTTACAAACGAACCAATGTCAGTTCCAGTAATAATGATTTCAGCTATTGATTTTATCATAATGCAAAATAGAATTTATAAAGCGGATGGAGTATCATTTAGACGAATAAGTGAAGTAGCAGAAGTTGTAGGGATAGAGGAAGGAACAGTTCAGCTAAATAAGATTTTTGAGTGGAATCCAGAAAATGATGAAATTGAAAATGTGGCTGTTTCATCAAAAACATTAACTGAAATTTCAAAATTAAGTGGCAAATCAATAAATGAATTATACGAAGAAATCTCAAATCGCCAAATTGTCCTGCAACACATGTTAGATTATAATATTCGCTCAGTAGGGGATGTTAATAATATTTTAGAGATGTATTATGAAAATCCCAGACAGGTTTTAAACAGAATAATGGGTCGATAAAATGTTAAATCATTTCTTTATTTTCATTGGTGATATGGCATTATCTATTGTTAATTTTAAATTTCCAAAACTGAATTTAGAGCAATTTAAAAATGTTGAAGAGTTAAGGGAAGTTTTTTTAAAACATTACCTGAAAAAACAGACAGTAGTTATCATAATACTGTTTTCAGCTATTTCACTTAATTTTTTAGGACTTGAAATAACAGGGATAGTCATAGTATTAACTGCAATGCTTTATGTTTTCATGATATTTTATCCAAAACTTAAAAATCAACAAAAGTATTCAGATTTAAATTTCGAATTACCTTATGCTTTAAGACATATTGGAATCGAGTTAAAATCAGGTAAAGGGCTTCATGATAGTTTAATGACAGTTTCAAATGCAGGTTATGGATCCTTTTCAATTGAATTGAAAAGAGTTCTAGAAGAAGTAAAGTATGGTCAGTCAACTGAAAATTCTCTTTTAGAGATGGCTCATAGAGTTAAATCTGATGGTTTATCAAGATGCGTTCAGCAAATTGTTGGAACATTACGTGTTGGGGGTAATCTGGCTAATAGTCTGGAGGTTATTGCAGATGATATTTCATTTGACATGAAAATCAAATTAAAAGACTATGCTCAAAAATTAAATGCGTTCATATTAATTTATACTTTTGTAGCTATTTTGGCTCCGGTTGTATTTTTAATAATGTTGATGGCGGCTTCTACTGTAATGGGTGATATTGTTCCTAGCAATATCATAATAATTTTATATGCTGTGTTTTTCCCAATGGTTGTAGTATTTATGGGTATTTTCATTAAAAAATTAGAACCTAAAATTTAATAGCTAAAAGCTATTAAATAATAAGTTTTATAATATGTTTTCAATTCCTTTTGAAGCTAACAATCCGACAAATGAACCTTGTGGTGTCATTACAATATTTCCTTTTGTATATTGATCTAATGCTACATTAACCATCTTTGACTTTTTCTGAGGGTCAGTTGCAGCTTTTGCTGCTGCTCTTACAATGTCTAAAACAGCATCTCCTCTTGTCGATCCATTGTCATTTTGTTCTTCACGAATTATATCAATTCCGCTTGCATTAATATTTTGACCATTAATCTCTAATGGGGATGCAGCAGACAATATTGCATCTAATCCTTTACTGTTAATAGCCACTACAGCGTCAATTGTAGTGTTGGTTTGATATTCAACAATTTCTCTTGCAAGTCGCATTGATGCTTCGTTATCTTTATCCCAGAATGCATCGTGTAATAATAGTCTAGAACCGGCTCCCTGTGATTGTGCTTCAGCAGGTTCTGCTGCTGTTGGATGTGTTAATCCATGAGGATATATGGCAGTATAATTAGTAATTTCACCATTGTGCATATGGACAATAAATGCCATATCACATGCTCCCATACCTGGTCTTGGTTCACTTTCGTCAATTGCACAAACTAGTATGTTTCTGTCTCCGGTATCAAGTGAACCATTATTATGCACGAAAAGAGCACCGGCAATGATTGTTAGTAAGCCAATGAGAATAACAATCAATATTGCAATAATTAATCTTTTTCTTCTTCTCATTTTATTACCTTTTTAGTTTTTAAAGTTTAAAGTTACTTTAATTTATTATTTTTATAATACTTAAAATTAGCTATTATTATGATATTTTATGTAATAATCATATAAAGGATTATAGATTAATTACAATTACAGCCAAAGAAAAAATGATAAATTTTTTTTAAAATTCTTTTAATGGTGTTTTTTTCTTCTTTTGTTGCTTGACAGCATTTTGATTTTTTTGTCATGTTTTCACTTTGAAAAATAGTTTTTGAAATTAAATATGGGTTTCATATTTAATTTCTTGAGAGTAGTTATATGTATTTTAAATTAAATTAGAAAAGAGAGTTAAACTAATTTAATTAAAATTGGAGTGTATTATTATGGTTTTTTTAACCAACAACACTTTAGCAATATAAAATCAGATATTTTGGCATATCTAATTTTCATCACTATTTATGAGTTATTTTTTATAATATTTAAATTTTTTCATTTTTTTAGGTTTACCTAAAAATTTTTTAGACATGCCTAAACATTTATATAAAATAAAATTCAACTTTTATATAGGTTTAGGTTAACCTAACATTTTAATCATAATAATGATTGAAACTTAAACTGATATGATTTTTTAAAAAAAAGATTGAAAATAGCTATTTCAATCTAAAAAACGGGAGAATGGTCGATGAAAGAATTAATTGTAGGATTAGCAGGCAACCCAAATGTAGGGAAAACCACTGTATTCAATCAATTAACCGGTATGCATCAACATGTAGGAAACTGGCCTGGAAAAACTGTTGAAAGGGCAGAAGGTAGTTTCAAACATGGAGATTATAAATATGATGTTATTGATTTGCCGGGTAACTATGCATTAAGTGCTCATTCTATGGAAGAAATTGTTTCAAGGGATTTCATTGTGGATGATGACTCTGATGTGATTGTAAATGTGGTGGATGCAGCTAATCTGGAACGTAATCTGTATTTAACTGTTCAGATGATGGAGCTAGGTGCTAATTTAGTAATGGCTCTTAATATGAACGATTTTGCAAAGAAAAAAGAACATATTATTAATATAGATTTAATGAGTGAATTATTGGGTTTTCCAGTAATAGAAATTAATGCGAAAAATAAAGACGGTTTTGAAGATTTATTAAATGCTGTTGAAAGGGCATCTTCAAATCCAATCGATACTAGTGCTAAACTGTCTTATGGTGATGAGCTAAGGGAACACTTGGGTGATCTTCAAAAACTCATTGAACAGGATAAGGATTTACTTGATGTCCCATCTATATGGACTGCAATTAAATTGTTAGAAAAAGATTCAATTGTAATTCAAAAAGTTCAAAAATCCAGCATGAGTTCTAAAATCATGATGGAAGTGGATAAAGTAAGTAAACACCTTATTGATGTTTTCTCTGAAGGTGCTGAAGAAGTTGTTGCAAATGCAAGATATGCATTTATTGACGGTTTAGTAGCTGAGGCAGTTAAAAAGCCGGCTGTTGAAAAAGAAACAACCACTGATAAAATTGATAAGATAGTAACTAATAGGATTCTAGCACCATTTATATTTCTTATTGTAATAGCGGCAATGTTTCATTTAACATATACGATAGGGGCTCCTTTCCAAGGATTAATTGAACAAGGATTTGGAATGCTTGCGGAGTTTGTAGGTTCATTTATTACAAACGAATATTTAGCTTCATTTATCTGTGATGGTATTATTGGTGGTGTAGGTGGAGTTTTAACATTTTTACCTATTATTGTTCTGATGTTTTTATTCTTAAGTATTTTAGAAGATTGTGGTTATCTTGCAAGAGCAGCATTTACATTAGATATTGTTATGCATAAATTAGTAGGACTTCATGGTAAAGCATTTATACCAATGATTTTAGGATTTGGTTGTGGTGTACCGGCTATTATGGCAACTAGAACAATGGAAAATGAATCTGACCGTTTACTTGCTATGATGCTTGTTCCATTTATGTCCTGTTCAGCTAGGGCACCGATATATGCGATTTTTGTTGCAGCATTTTTCACACAATATCAGGGGCTTATGGTAACATTGATGTATGTTATCGGTATTATTGTTGCATTAATTGTTGCAGCTATACTTAAAAGAACATTGTTTAAAGGAATGTCTGCTCCATTTGTTATGGAACTTCCAACATATAAAGTTCCTTCACTTAAAGGTGTATTATTACACACTTGGGAGAAGGTAAAAGGATTTTTAAGAAAAGCAGGTACTATTATTCTTGTTTGTTCAATCATCTTATGGGCTTTAAGTATTTTCCCATTAGGTGTGGAATATGGATCTGCAGATAGTGTTTTAGGAATGATAGGTAATACTATTGCACCAATATTTGCTCCTTTAGGATTCGGAACCTGGCAAGCGGCTGTAGCTATTATTGCCGGTTTAGCTGCTAAAGAAGTGGTTGTTGCAACCTTCGGTACATTAGCAGGTATGGAAGAAGATGATGAGGATGGAATTACTTCATTAGTCCAGGATACGTTCACACCTCTATCAGCATTTTCATTCATGACATTTGCATTATTATATATTCCATGTTTTGCAGCTATCGGTGCAATTAAACAAGAATCAAATGGTTGGAAATGGCCATTAACAATGTGTGGTATTACTCTTGTAACGGCATATGTTGTTTCATTCTTAATATATAATGTTGGATTACTTGCAGGATTTGGATAGTGATAATATGCGTAGTAGAAGCGGAATTAGAGGAAGAAATCTTCCAAATAATGATGATGATTAGTTTTTTCTAATCATTATTTTTATTATTTTTAGTCATAACTAAATATTTATATACTTTGAAAACAAATATTTCAATATATAATTTTTAGTATACCTAAAAATTTTTTTTAATTATGATTGAGGGATAATATGACAAAAACCTTAAAAGATGCAAAACCTGGTGAAACAGTAACATTAGTTAAATATCATGATACCGGGGATTTGGAATTAAGAAGACACTTATTAGGTATGGGCTTTGTTAAAGGAGCTAAAATACGAATTAAAAAAGTAGCTACTTTAGGCAATCCTATTGAAATGAGCATCAAAGGATATGACATATGTCTTCGAAAAGAAGAAGCTAAACATATTGAAGTTCAATAACTTCATTCTTTTTTTTATTTTTAACTATTTGCGGTGTTATTATGAAATGTCGTATGTGTGGTTTTGAATTTGATGAAACTAAACTAGTAAATAGAGGATGCTCTAACTGCGGAAAACATGATAACTGCAGACAAGTCCATTGTCCTAATTGCGGATTTGGAAATCATCCTGAATTCGAAGAAGAATTCGAGTTTATAGTTAAACTCAAAGATAAACTTAAAAATAGAAAAAAAGCTACAAATTAAATTTTTTTAGCTTTTATTATTTCTTCTGTAACTTCATCAATACTTATTTTTGTTGTATCAACATCAAAACCATTATTTTTTAATTTATGCAGTATTTCAGTTGAAACTGGTGCTTTTAAATGAGCTTTTTTTAACAATTCTTTATCTGAAAAGATATCATGCTTATCACCACAAGCTATTATCTCACCATTATAGAGAACAAATATTTTATCGGCAAATTCATTTACCATTTCAATATCGTGTGATGATATTACAATGCTCATTCCTTCTTTATTCAAGTTATTTAAAATATTTAATACTTTATCTACACCTTCAGGATCTAATCCTGCAGTAGGTTCATCAAGTATCATTATTTCTGGCCTCATTGCAACAATACCTGCAATAGCTATTCTTTTTTGCTGACCTCCACTTAAATGATGGGGAGTTTTTTCTTCAAAGCCTTCCATTCCAACCATTTCTAGTGATTCAGCAATTCTTCGCTCTACTTCATCATAATCAAGGCCTAGATTCATAGGTCCAAAAGCAACATCCTCTTTTACAGTTGGGGCAAATAACTGATCATTAGGGTCTTGAAATACAATTCCTACTTTTTGCCTTACTTTAAGCAGTTCATCTTTTTCAAATATTATTTTTTCACCATCAACTTCAACATGGCCTGATGTTGGCTCTGTTAATCCATTAAAATGGGAAAATAATGTTGATTTACCAGCACCATTGGGTCCCATTATAGCTATTTTTTCTCCTTTTTTAATTTGAAGATTAACATTTTGTAAAGCTTTAGTTCCATCTGGATATGTAAATGATAAATTTTTTGTCTCTAAATGAATATCTGTCATTTTAACCTTCTAATTAATTGAAAAGTTTTGCGCTAAATAACCTAACTGATTACCATATTTCATCAATATAACTTCTAATATTACAACTATTAAAATTATTGAAAATAAATATATATAATCACTTTTTTCAGGTGATTTTTTTTCATTAAACATTTCTGATGTATCACAAAATCCACGACTTACCATACTTTTGTGAACTCTCTCTCCTTGCTCGTATGCTTTTAAAAACATCATTCCAATAGTATAACCTACTTGTCTTACTATCCATTTATAGGATACTTTTTTAGAGTAAATATCAAAATTCCTTGATTTTTGTGATTTTCTAATAGCTGCAAGTTCATCAACAAATAAAAATAAAAATCTAACCATGATTGATAATATCATAGCTAAATCTCTAGGCATTTTAAGTTTTCTAAAAGAACTGGCCATTTCTTGAAGTGGGGTTGTTGATGAGTATAGGATAATCGCAGTTAAAGTTACAATCATACGACATAAAAGTAAAATGGCCCAGTTTAGCCCATTATCAGTAATATGCAACCAAGAATAACTCCAAATAACATTTCCTGGTTGTATGAATGGTTGAAATAGTATAATAAATCCACCAAATGGTAAAAGTAATAATAAACGTTTAAATGAATCTTTATAAGATAAATTAGCTATTTTTAAAATAATAAGTAGCATTATTTCTAATGCTATTGGTATAAATAATCCTCCAGAGATAACACAAACAATAATTATGAAAAGAGTTGATATTAATTTTATTCTACCTTCTAAATTATGAATTGGACTATCTTTTGATGCTAATTCATCAAACCTCATTATTTGTGTTATATCTGGCATATTAATCTATTTTTTTAAATTTTATAAAAAAGATAGAAATTAAAAATTAATTTAATTTCTATTTTTTTTCACAACATATGCAACTGCAAAACCTACACATAAGGTTACTATTGTACCTATAATCAGTACTAGCACTTGTAATACTTGATTATCAGGGGCACTTGCAACGGCATAGTCTGGGAAAATGGCTTCAGGAATTCCACCAATTTTTTCAATTGAGAAGCCTTCTGGAAGACCAGCGTCTTCAGCAGATTTTTCGAGTCCATCAGGGTCACCAGATGCAATATATGGTGAAAGAACACTGATTATAATACAAATTACAACTGCAACAACTATTAAATATGTATCTTTTTTATCCATATTATGCATCTCCTTGGTTCCAGGCGAGTAAATCTGGTCTAAATTTATCTAATGCTGCAAGAACGATTACGGTTAATACTGCTTCGATTATTCCAATAAATACGTGGTATAAAACCATGGATGGGATACCAATATTCGCTGGGAATGTTCCAGCAATTGCCATTTCAAGTGCACAAGCTAGTGCTGCGATTACAGTAGCTAACCATGCTCCAATTCCTGCTGCAGGATATTTTCCAACAGTTCCTTTTAATCCTTTAAAAGTATATAGTCCGACAAATCCACCAACAATAGCCATATTCAATACATTAGCACCTAATGCTGTAATTCCTCCGTCTCCAAATATCAATGCTTGGATAAGTAAAACGACAGTGAATACTAAAACGGCTGCTTCCGGTGCTAGGAATACTATAGCAACAAGTGCACCTCCGACCATATGTCCACTGGTACCAAATGGAATTGGCATGTTCATAGACATAATTGCAAAGATACCTGCAGCGAGTACAGCTAAAAGTGGGATTCTTTTTTCATCAAGATTGGATCTAGCCCATTTAACTGAGAAATACAATGCAACTATTAAAATAACATAGTATATTATACATTGCCAAAGTGGTATAAATCCATCAGGTATGTGCATATTTTTTTCCTCCATTTATAAAAAGTAATACTTTTTTTTAAATTTATTTATATGCTTGTATTACTTATTCGACAATTTATCAAGTTTAAGTTAAGATATCTAAATTTAAAGTGTTAATACCTTTAAATATAACTTGATATTAAAAATTATACAATTTTACTTATATAAATCTTATCGTTTGCATTGTATGAAACTTTAGTTTTTTAGCTATTTTAATAAAAAAGTATTACTTGATACATAAAAATTTCTATTTCAGTAATACTTTTCAAAAATTGATTTTAAAATTATAACACCATAAATAAAAATAGCTATTGCAAAATAAACTAAAACTTGAATATCCAGTAATCCAGTTTCAACACCCAATATTGAATAAGTTAAAATTAAACTGTAAAGTCCAATATAAAAATAGTCTTTTGTTTTTTGAATTATTTTAAATCCTATTCCTAATATAAAACCAAGCAAGCACATCTCAAAGCCAACACCAACTTTTCCATAATCCGCTACCATTTGTCCTATTAATGTTGGTGTAACTGTGACTTCGCTTCTCCATGCAATTAATTTACCTACCATCATTCTTGGTCCAAGTTCACTTCCAGGTATGGATGAGGCTAATATCTGGCCATGTGTTGCACCAAAGTTTCCACCTAAAAAATCAAGCAAATTTAAGACATGCAAAGTAAAATCTGCTCTATTCTTTAATGTATAGAATGGGTCAATTGCAGAACTTACTGTTAACTCACCAATCGAGCGAATATAACCAATCCCTATTATTGCACATACACCAATTAATGCTCCAAGTACAACTTCCCACATACCTATGATATTTCCGAAGTAACCTATGATAATTAACAACAATAATGCTGCAAGTAGTGGTGTCCTATAACCTAAACCCAATAAAAATACAACATCAATTGCAAGCAATATTAGGAATCGGAATCTCGTTTGCGATCTTGTGATTATATTATCCTCAAAATCTTTTAAATAAACACTAGCCAATATGCAAGTTCCGGGTATTATTAAAAATACAGGCATTGTAAAAGCAGGTTTTAATAAATATCTAATTGACGGTTTTAAAAGAGGTATTCCTCCAACAGACGCAATACTAATAAAGAAAAATACAATGGATACCAATATTAAACAAAAACCAATGGAATAAATATCTTTTTTATCAAAGCGAATAATTTTTTCATCATCATTTAAGAAAAATCTTGGAAGTATCACACAACCAATAAAGAAAAATACAAATGCAATGACTAAAGTATAAGCTAAACTAGTTGAAACATGTTTAATTGAAAGAACTAAAAATGCTGCAAAAACAACTAAAACAATTAACGGATTAAAAATATGATTTTTTAATATTTCATTCTTTTTTATAAAACTTAAAAAATTTTCACCAGGATATAAACTTTTAAAATAACTGTTCACCCACTGATTTTCAAGATATGATAAAATAGAAAATATTGTTGTGAATAAAAATGATTTATGAAATTCATCACTTATTTTATTAAAAAAAGAAGTTAATCTATAATATATTAAGCTCATAAACTTCACAACTTAAAATCTTTGAATATTGCTAACATCAAAATTATTTTTAATCAATTCAATATCATTATCACTACAATTGTAAATTCTAATTGTAATTTCGCCAGTTCTACCATTAAAACTTCCAAGTATCGAATCAGCAATATGTATTTCATTTGATGTTGCTTTAACAAGAGATATTTGATTGTACAATCCAGTATTCGAACCTTTTATTGCTATTCTTCCAGTAATATTATATAACAGATTATTGATTTCTTGGACATGCACACTGTCTAATGATTCAAGTGCAATTGTTGCACTAATTTCATAATTAGTACTATTCGGCAGTTCTGAAATTAAATCATTAAGTGAATTAATATCTTCTGGTTTTAGAGTGATTTCAGTTAGATTATTATATCTTTGACCATCAGTTTCAAGAGTTATACTATTAATATAAATATCTGCTTGAGGCACATGATTATAAAGGCCTGCAAGATAAGTTGTTCCATTAGATTTAATTAAAACTTTAACATTACTTCCCTTATCATCGTCCATCCACACTATTGTTCCATGCAATGTCACCGGCTGACCGTTAGTTGAATTAAATCCATTCACTGTTGTATTAACAACTAAACCTTGACGATAATAATTCAGATATCTTTCAACAATTTTATTCAATGTTGAAGAATCAAAAGATGTTTTTTCGCTTTCAGATGTGTCATCACTTGTAATATGTATGAATGCGAATATAACTGCAGCAATTATTATAATTATAATTGCATAATCTATTAAAGTTAATCTTTTAAAAAAACCATCTTTTTTCATGTTTTAACCTTAATCAGTTAATCTTCATATATTGCTCCAACAGGACAAACATCGACACATTCTCCACATTCATCACATTTGTCTGGGTCAATTATGACTTTGTATGCTTTTTTAGTAATTGCTTCTTCCATACATACATCAATACAATCTTCACAGATTCCACATTCATCCATATCGATTATCAAATTATACACCACGATTCGTTTTTTTTTAAAATTGTTCGTAATATAGTTAATTATTATATTTAATCCTTTTAATATTTAATATTATTTTTCCAAATTGTTTATCATGACTCATATTTCTTATGTAGTAATATTTATATATCATGAAATACAACATTTATAGTGTATGCAGGGGTGCCCGAGCGGCCAAAGGGGGAGGACTTAAGATCCTCTGGCATAGGCCTTCGAGGGTTCGAATCCCTTC
>CACZPT010000001.1 GCA_902783085.1 uncultured Methanobrevibacter sp. | reverse complement strand
GATAAGTCTCGGTAATAAAAAGGTCAGGTGTTTTAAATATGGAGAAGGTGGGGAAGATGGAACTTGAAGGAACGAACATTTCATTTAAATACCCTTCCGCTAAGAATTACATCTTAAAGGATATTGACATGCATCTGGATAACCAAAAAATATATGGTTTGATAGGAGACAGTGGAAGTGGAAAATCAACACTATGTAAAATCCTATCAGGTTATGTTAACAAATATGAAGGAGAAGTTACTTTAGATGGTAATAAACTGCCCCAAAAAGAATTCTGTCCCGTTCAGCTAATATATCAACACCCAGAAAAAGTAATGAATCCAAAATGGAAAATGAATGATGTTTTAGGTGAATCCTGGGACGTTAATGATGAACTTTTATCTGAATTCGGTATTCAAAAATCATGGTTAACAAGATTTCCACAAGAGCTGTCCGGTGGAGAACTACAGAGATTTTCAGTACTAAGAGCATTAAACCCAAAAACAAAATTCCTAATTGCAGATGAAATGACAACAATGCTTGATGCAATAACACAAGTACAAATCCTAGACTCCGTATTAAATATCGTAAAAGAAAGAAAAATGGGTTTTTTACTTGTAAGTCACGATATGGATTTAGTTGATACAATCTGTGATGAAAAAATTTATTTAAAAGATATAAATAAAGTTTAATACTTTATTTTTTCTATTTTTTTATAATAATTTCCAGATTCAATAAGAACCGTTAATTGAATAAATAAATTAACCTCATTTTTATTCTATAAATCTTCCTTAAGATAATTGATATGATTAAATAAAATAAACCATCATTTCTGTGAACATGAACCCCACAAATATAAGGATAAATAAAATTACCCGAGCAATTTTAGAAATAGGAAAAACTTCTAAGCAAATTGTTTTACAATTATAACCTTTTTTTATAAAATTATGAGAATTACAATGTTTATAACAAGGATCACACTCTTCAATAACCCCATCTTCATTAACAAAGTATTTTTCATTAATAATAGACTTAATAGGTAAAATTATTTGCATTGTTTTATCTTCATCGATTTCTTTTTCCACTAGAAAACCTTTACGCACAGGATCCTTAAAGTCACCGTCAAGTATATATTGTTCTTCTTCCAAATATAAACCTGGAAGACGTTTATTTTTTGTTTGCATAAATAAATATATGTCTTCCATTATTTAAATAGTTTATTATCACTTAAATCAAAAATAAACAATGAAAAATATATTATATTTTTATTTCGAATATTATCAGTGCAGTAAAATCAAGATAACGAAAAATAAATTTATTAAGAAATTGAAAAAAAGTCGAATTTTACTATTTTAAGGAAAAATATTATCAACTCATATATAAATGTTTTGTTTTTTGAAAATTGATAAAATTAAAAGAAGGCCAAATAGGCAATATTGAAAAAATAAACATAAGATACTAACAAAAGCACTAAGAACTTGACAGTCTCGAAACTATAGCTTAAAAATCGAAGCATATGTTGCATCTCGAGATTACGGATGAAAATATTTCTTCTATGGAGACAATAGTGAAAAAAGCAATGCTACTTGGATTGACAAATCCTCATATGAATGGGAAGGAAACAAGAAAAGATATAAGCCTGATCCGATTTCTAAATCCTCACAAAAGAAAAGATGACCATGTAGTTATATTTGGAGATGACGAAACCAACGGGTGAAAAGAGTTTGCATCTGAAATGTGCAGAATAAGAGGATTCGTATTGACGGAAACTGAAGGCATGATTTTAAATCAAAAGCCCGATTCATCAGACCGCTTAAAAGCAAATGCAATATTGTCAAACAAATCCCCAAATTTCACCGGAATAAAAGACAGAGATCTAAAAAAATCTCTTGAATTAACAAACACACTAATCGGATTTGGTGAAATTAATCTGGCTGAAAACGGAAACATTGTCTTCAAAATTATCAGAGATTCAGAATTTGAATCCATAATTAAATCACTTAAAAGCAAATTCAGGCATGTTTACCAGTACCAATTCCCTAAAAGTTCACAAACCTATGTTATT